>DAOMOV010000019.1:0-3225 GCA_035444505.1 Terrimesophilobacter sp. | reverse complement strand
AGCAGCGTGTCCAGGATGCGGGTCAGTCGACGCCCCTCCTCGCGCATCGCCTCCACATCGTCGTCCCACCCCGAATCCAGGCCCGTCGCAAGATATTCGACGCGCATGAGCAGCGCACTCAGAGGGTTGCGCAACTCGTGGGAGGCGTTGAGGGCGAACTCCTGCTGCCGTGACAGTACGCGCTCGATCTCCTCCGCCATCCGGTTGAACATCTGAATCATGCTGCGCAGTTCAGGGGGGCCCGTCTCGTCGTCGATGCGTGCCTCGATCTCGCCGCGTTCGACCGCCGCCATCGCGCGATCGATGCGGTGCACCGGTTGCAGCACCCAGTTCGCCAGTCGGTGCACGATGACGACGCCGAGCAGTGTGGCGATCACCGAGATCACCGCAAGAATCACCAAGTCCCGAACGATCGCCCACTGCACGTGCTCCGCGCTCGCCGAGAGCACGACGGCACCGATGGCGTCTCCCTTGTCGAACACGGGCTCGACGATGACCACGTCGCTGACCACCCACGGGAGGGCGGGCGAAGGCAGGTCGCTGCGACGCCCCGACAGCGCAAACCGTATCTGGGTTGCCGTGCTCTCCTCGAAGGCGGCGAGTTCGATTCCGCTCGACGCCCAGGTGACGCCCGCGCGGTCGACGACAAGAACGTGGGTGCCGTAGAGCTCATACAGCCGCTCCGCCTCTGCCTCGAACACGTCGGGGCTCCCCGAGGTCAGTGATTGACGAGCGCTCGTGAGGAAGTAGCTGAGGTCGCCGAGCTGCTCGGTGTAGAACGTCTGCTGGATGCTGCGTGCCGCCGTCCACGCGTACGCGGTTCCCAGCACGAGGAGCACCCCGACCAACGGGATGAGGAACACGATGACCAGACGTCTGCGCACGTCTCAGCCCACCACGAGGCGATACCCGACGCCCCGCACCGTCTCGATGAGGTCGCCGCGCCCGATCTTGCGACGAAGCGACGCCACGTGCACCTCGAGGGAGCGACTGAACGCGTGCCAGTCCGACTTCCACACCTCACGGATGAGTCGCTCGCGCGACACGACGACACCCGGGTAGCGCGCGAGCACCGCCATGATGTCGAATTCTTTGCCGGTGAGCTCTGCGTCAACGCCTCCAACCCTCAGTTGCCGTGACACGTGGTCGACGGTGAGGTCTCCAAGTTCTACGGCGTGCTCCTGCCCGGGCTGCAGGATGTGGGTTCGGCGCGTGACCGCCTCGATGCGGGCGAGCAGTTCGCGCACATCGTACGGTTTCACGAGGAAGTCGTCGGCGCCGGCGCGCAGCCCCCGTATGCGTTCCTCGACGTGGTTGCGCGCGGTGGCGATGATGATCGGGACCCCGCTCTGGTTTCTCATCCGACGGCAGACGTCGATCCCGTCCATGTCGGGAAGGCCGAGATCGAGCAGCACCACGTCGGTGTCTGCGCTGAGGGCGGCGAGCGCCTCCGCGCCGTCGGCGGCAATCACCGTTGCGTGTCCCTCTCTGCGAAGGAGCGCGCTGAGCGCCGCGGATACGCGCTCATCGTCCTCAACGATCAGAATCGCCATGGGTCTATCCAGCCGGTGCGCGCTGAGCGAAAGCCGATTCGTAGAGGCACACGGATGCCGCCGTCGCGAGGTTGAGGGATTCGGCGCGGCCATAGATGGGAACGGTCACGGCCGCATCGACGAGTGCGCGGCTGGAGTCGTCGAGCCCGCGCGCTTCGTTTCCGAACAGCCACGCGGTGGGTTTCGCCAGACGTTCGTTTGAACGCACGGTGAGGAGGTCGTCGCCGGCGATGTCGGCGGCGAACACCTGCAGTCCACTGGCCCGAGCCTTTGCGACAACCTCAGCGAGGTCGACGCTGATGGCCACGGGGACGTGGAACAGTGACCCCGTGGTGGCGCGCACCACTTTGGGGTGGAAGGGGTCGACGCTGCGTCCGGTGAAGATGACCGCGTCGGCGCCCACGGCATCCGCAACCCGGATGATGGTTCCCGCGTTGCCGGGGTCGCGCACCTCGTCGAGGATGGCGATGAGGTTCGGTGGGGCGATGCCCGGGCCGAGAATGTCTTTCACCGCGATGGGGAACTGCCGCGCCACGGCCACAACACCCTGGGGCGTGACCGTGTCCGCGAGGGCGTCGAGCACCGCCTCGCTGACAAAGGTGGGTTCGAGCGTGGCTTCGGCGGCCGCGGCCGCGATGGTGGCGTGACGCTCCAGCGCTGTCGGTGTGACGAACAGGTCGACGACCAGTTCGGGGCGCCACGTCAGCGCCTCCCCCACCGCCTGGGGGCCCTCGACAAGAAACAGCCCGGTCTCAGACCGGGCTGCTTTCTTGGCCAGTTTAGCAACCGCGCGAATTCGGGGCGCGCGGGGGTTCTCAATCACGCCCCGAGTCTACTCGGGAGCGCTGGCCTACTTGGCGGCGTTGACGTCCTTCGGCAGTGCTTCTTTCGCAGTCTGCACGATCGACGCGAACACGGCGGGCTCGTTGACGGCGAGCTCGGCGAGCATGCGGCGGTCGACCTCGACACCGGCAAGGCCGAGGCCTTGGATGAGGCGGTTGTAGCTGAGGCCGTTGGCCCGCGATGCGGCGTTGATGCGCTGAATCCAGAGGCGGCGGAAGTCACCCCTGCGCTGGCGGCGGTCACGGTAGGCGTAGACGAGCGAGTGGGTGACCTGCTCCTTGGCCTTGCGGTAGAGGCGCGAACGCTGCCCCCGGTAGCCGGATGCGCGCTCGAGGATAACGCGACGCTTCTTGTGGGCGTTGACAGCCCTCTTTACTCTTGCCATTTCTTCTTCCTTGTTCTCGCGTCGGCGTTACTTGCCGAGAAGTCTCTTGATGGCCCTGACGTCGGCCGGTGCGATGACCTGGTCCTGGTTGAGGCGACGCTTGCGCTGCCCCGACTTCACCTCGAGGTTGTGGCGCATGCCGGCCTGCTGCTTCATGACCTTGCCGGTACCGGTGACCTTGAAGCGTTTCTTGGTTCCCGAGTGGGTCTTCTGCTTAGGCATCCTGTTCCTCTTTCGTTTCGACTTCTTCTGGTTTCGGGGCGGCGGCCGAATCCTTCGGCTCGCTGCTCTGCTTGCGTTTGGCTTGCGCTTCCGCCTTCGCTGCGGCTTTCGTCTTGTGCGGTCCGATGACCATGACCATGTTGCGGCCATCGATCGTGGGGGTGTGCTCGACGGTGCCGTATTCGGCGACGTCTTCCGCAAACTTCTGGAGCAGTTTCACAC
>DAOMOV010000018.1:15501-16547 GCA_035444505.1 Terrimesophilobacter sp. | reverse complement strand
ATAGTCTTAGAGCAAGCCGACCCGCGTCGGCTCTTCCTACATTGTGACGCAAGAAATTGGCACCGGATGCGGCCACGAGCCGTGCAAAGGTGTGTGAGGGGATACGGATGTTCAGCAAGATTCTCGTAGCCAACCGAGGTGAGATCGCCATTCGCGCGTTCCGTGCCGCGTTCGAGCTGGGTGCCAGAACGGTCGCCGTGTACCCGTGGGAGGACCGAAACTCGCTCCACCGCCTCAAGGCTGACGAGTCCTACCAGATCGGTGAAGTGGGCCACCCGGTACGCGCCTACCTCACGGTGTCTGAGATCATCCGCGTCGCCGTCGACAGCGGGGCCGACGCCATCTACCCCGGCTACGGCTTCCTCTCCGAGAACCCCGCCCTTGCGCGCGCGGCGAAAGCAGCGGGCATCGCCTTCATCGGGCCGGCCCACGATGTGCTCGAAATGGCCGGGGACAAGGTCGCCGCCAAGTCGCACGCCGTCGAAGCCGGCGTTCCCGTGCTCAACTCGACCCCGGCATCCGCCGACATCGACGAGCTCACCACCGGTGCCGACGCGATCGGCTACCCCGTCTTCGTCAAAGCCGTCGCCGGCGGCGGCGGCCGCGGGATGCGACGCGTCAACACCCGCGAAGAACTCCGCCCCGCTCTCGAAGCTGCCATGCGCGAAGCCGAGAGCGCCTTCGGCGATGCCACCATGTTCATCGAGCAGGCGGTGCTGCGCCCGCGTCACATCGAAGTGCAGATCCTCGCCGACTCCACCGGCGACACCGTGCACCTGTTCGAGCGGGACTGCTCCGTGCAGCGACGCAACCAGAAGGTCATCGAGATCGCGCCCGCCCCCCACCTCGACGAGTCGATTCGCCAGGCCCTGCATCGTGACGCCGTCGCCTTCGCGAAGACGATCGGCTACGTCAACGCCGGCACCGTCGAGTTCCTCGTCGACACCGTGGGGGAGCGCTCGGGGCAGCACGTGTTCATCGAAATGAACCCCCGCATCCAGGTCGAGCACACCGTCACCGAAGAAGTCACCGACATCGACCTCGTG
>DAOMOV010000018.1:4255-15491 GCA_035444505.1 Terrimesophilobacter sp. | reverse complement strand
AGATGCGCATCGCCGCCGGCAACACACGCGCTGACCTCGGGCTCACCCAAGACGCTATCAGCGCTCGGGGCGCAGCCCTCCAGTGCCGCATCACCACGGAAGACCCCACCCAGGACTTCCGCCCCGACACCGGAACCATCACCACCTACCGCTCACCCGGAGGCGGTGGCATCCGCCTGGACGGCGGAACGATCCACACCGGCACCAGCATCAGCGCCCACTTCGACTCCATGCTCGTCAAAATGACCACGCGCGGCTCCAGCTTTGACGCCGCCGTCGCCCGCGCCAGGCGCGGCCTCGCCGAGTTCCGCATCCGCGGCGTTGCTACCAACATCCCCTTCCTCCAAGCCGTCATCGACGACCCGGCATTCGTAGCCGGCGACCTCAGCACCTCCTTCATCGACGAGCGACCCGAACTGCTCACCGCACGCCGCTCCAAGGACCGCGGCACCAAGATCCTCAACTGGCTCGCCGACGTCACCGTCAACCAACCCCACGGTGACGGCGAAGGTCTTGTGCGACCTGCCACCAAGCTGCCCGATGTCGACCTCAGCACACCGGCACCCGCAGGCTCGCGCACCCGGCTGCTCCAGCAGGGCCCCACGGAGTTCGCGGCCGCCCTGCGCAGACAGACCGCACTCGCCGTCACCGACACCACCCTGCGCGACGCACACCAGTCGCTGCTCGCCACCCGAGTGCGCACCAAAGACCTTGTCGAGGTCGCCCCCCACATCGCCCGCCTCACCCCCGAACTGCTCTCCGTCGAAGCATGGGGAGGCGCCACCTACGACGTCGCACTCCGCTTCCTCGGCGAAGACCCTTGGGAACGCCTCGCCGCCCTCCGCGAGAACCTCCCCAACATCGCCATCCAGATGCTGCTGCGCGGTCGCAACACCGTCGGCTACACGCCCTACCCCGAAAAAGTCACCAGCGCCTTCGTGCGCGAAGCAGTCGACACCGGGGTCGACATCTTCCGCATCTTCGACGCGCTCAACGACGTCGAACAGATGCGCCCCGCCATCGACGCTGTGCTCGAATCCGGCAGCACCGTTGCCGAAGTCGCCCTCTGCTACACGGGAGACCTGCTCGACCCGACCGAGAACCTCTACACCCTCGACTACTACCTCCGCCTCGCCGAGCGCATCGTCGACACCGGTGCCCACATCCTTGCCGTCAAGGACATGGCATGGCTCCTGCGTGCTGGAGCCGCTGAGAGGCTCATTCAGGCCCTGCGCGACCGCTTCGACCTCCCGGTTCACGTGCACACCCACGACACCGCAGGCGGACAGCTGGCGACCCTCCTGGCGGCAAGCAAGGCCGGCGCCGACGCGGTCGACGTCGCCAGCGCCCCCATGGCAGGCACAACAAGCCAGCCATCGGCATCCGCTCTCGTCGCCGCGCTCGCCCACACCGAACGCGATACAGGGCTGTCGCTCGATGCGATCAGCGACCTGGAGCCCTACTGGGAAGCCGTGCGTCACCTCTACCGACCCTTCGAGGCAGGCCTTCCCGGACCCACGGGACGCGTCTACAACCACGAGATCCCCGGTGGGCAGCTCTCCAACCTCCGCACACAGGCGGTCGCCCTCGGGCTCGCCGACCGCTTCGAGAAGATCGAAGAACTCTACGCCGCGGCCGACCGCATCCTCGGGCGGCTGCCCAAAGTGACCCCCTCCTCGAAGGTCGTCGGTGACCTCGCACTCGCCCTCGTCGCTGCGGATGCCGACCCGGCCGAATTCGAGAAGCACCCCGAGCGGTTCGACATCCCCGACTCGGTCGTATCGTTCATGGCCGGCGAACTCGGAGACCCGCCCGGAGGGTGGCCCGAACCGTTCCGGAGCGCCGTGCTCAAGGGCAAGAACGTTGACATCAGCATCACACCCCTCAGCGACGACGACACCAGAGCACTCGCCGCCGACTCCGCCACCCGGCGAAGCACCCTCAACCGATTGCTCTTCCCGGCCCCCACCAAGATCTTCGAGGAGTTCCGCGAGCAATACGGCGACCTCTCAGCAATCGACACCCACGACTACCTGTACGGGCTCACCCAAGGAACCGAAACGAGCGTCGAGATCAGCAACGGCGTCAACCTGCTGCTCGGGCTCGAAGCAATCGGAGAAGCCGACGAACGCGGACTGCGCACCGTCATGACACTCATCAACGGGCAGCTGAGACCCGTGTATGTGCGCGACCGCAGCATCGCTGTCACCACCGTCACCGCTCAGAAAGCCGACCCGAACGTTGCGGGGGAGATCGCCGCCCCATTCTCCGGAGTGGTCACCCTCGCCGTCGAGGAAGGGGTCGCCGTCGAAGCGGGCACGGTGGTCGCCACCATCGAAGCCATGAAGATGGAAGCGGGCATCACCACCCCGATCGGCGGCGTCGTCACCAGACTCTCGATAGGAGCCACCCAGCAGGTAGACGCCGGTGATCTCATCGTCGTCGTATCGCCGAGCTGAGCGCGGAGCCGCAGCACAGCACCGGGTCACCGCACACACGCAGGCACTAAACTCGAAGGTCTGCTGGAACACGAAGGGCACGGGAAGTGGCAAGCACACCGAGTAAGAAGCAGGCGGCGCCTCGCACAGCGAAGTCGACTGCCAAATCGGATGCCACGGTGCGAGAGCAAGAACCGCTCGCCGAGAACATCGAAACCTCCACCGATATCGAACCCGCGGATGACAGGGTGACGATGCAGGTCGATCTGCCTGAGCAGATCCACGTCACGCCCACCGAAGAACTCGCCGTCGCCATCGACGTCGTCTCCGCAGCCGACCCCGGCAGCATGCCCGCGAGTGGACTCACCTCGACCACCCTGATCGTGCCCTCGCTCAGCACAGCGCCCACCCCCGTCATCGCGCCACTCGACGTTGCTGTCACAGCAAGCCCCCTCGAACTCGCCCCCGAGTTCGTCATGAGCCGCCGCGCTCGCCTCAACGGCGAGGTCTCACCCGTACCCGAAACCGCGGCAATGCTCACCGCCGACCGCCTCGTCGACGAGAAGCTGCGCAGACCCACAAAACCAGAGGGTGCCTGGCCAGAGCTCCTCTACGCCATCAGCGGCCACCTCATCAACATCGGAGACTCACCGCGAGTGCGAGAACGCAAAGCACTCGAAGCCCGCATTGCCAAGAAGTTCGAAGGCGGAGCCCGGTTCATCCCCGTACTCACCCGCAAGGGCGGCGTCGGCAAGACCACCGTCTCCACCCTGCTCGGCATGGCGCTGGCTCAGGTGCGCGACGACCGCGTCATCGCCATCGACGCCAACCCCGACCGCGGCACCCTCGCCGAACGCGTCAACAAACAGACACTCGGCACCGTGCGCGACGTCGTCAACAGGGCCGCGTCCATCTCCAGCTTCAGCGACTTCGCCAGTCTCGTCTCGCGCGACGAAACCAGGCTCGACGTGCTCGCCTCCGACACCGACCCCTTGCTCTCCGAAGCATTCAACGAAGACGACTACAACGTCGTCGCCGACCTCGCTGCCCGCTACTACTCGATCATCATCACCGACTGCGGCACAGGAATCGTCCACTCCGTGATGCGCGCCACCCTGCAGCGCGCCGACACGTTCGTCATCGTCTCGGGCGGCAGTGTTGACGAGGCCCGCCTCGCCTCCGAAACACTGACCTGGTTGGAAGCAAACGGCTACCAAGACCTCGTGCGCGGCAGTGTCGTCGCGATCAACACCGCTACCCAGGGGACCAACCTCGTCAAGCTCGACGAGATCGAGTCGCACTTCCAATCGCGCGTGCGCGAGGTGGTGCGCATCCCGTACGACCCACAACTCGCTGCGGGCTCTGCAATCACATTCCGAGAGCTCTCGCCCTATACGCGACTGTCCGCCCGCATCCTCGCCGCAACCGTCGTCGACGGCCTCCCGACTCGCAGGGGCGCCTAGTCCATGGCCGTGCGCGACATCCGGGTCTTCGGTGATCCGGTGCTGAGAACAGTGTGCGACCCCGTCACGATCGGTGCGGAGGCCACCGCGCGGCTCGTAGACGATCTCCTCGACACCGTGCAGCTCCCGGGCCGTGCCGGCGTGGCTGCGCCCCAGATCGGCGTCGGCCTGCGTGCATTCAGCTACCTCGTGGACGACCAGCTCGGATACGTGCTCAACCCGGAGCTCGTCGAAGTTCACGGCGAGGCTCGACTCGTCGACGAGGGATGCCTCTCAGTGCCCAACTTCTACTTCCCCCGCCTCCGACACCCTTTTGCGCGGGTGCGCGGCCTCGACCTCGACGGCAACGAGATCGAGATCAGCGGGGAAGGAATCCTCGCGCAGGCGCTGCAGCACGAGGTCGATCACCTCGACGGCAAGCTGTACATCGAGGGGCTCGCCCCCGAACTCAAACGCGAAGCAATGCGGGCGATCCGCGAATCCGACTGGTTCTAGATCCAGCCTGACCACGAATCGCCCGCAGCGGGCAGCGCCGGTTAAGGCGTTGCGATGCCTTCCGTCTTGACCTCGGTGCCCGCGTACATCTCATCGATCACGCTCGCGAAGTCCTCGAGCACGACGTTGCGCTTGACGCTGAGCTTCGGCGTGAGGTGCCCGCTCTCCTGCGTGAAGTCCGACGGAAGAACGACGAACTTGCGGATCGACTCCGCCCGCGACACGTTCTTGTTCGCACGGTCCACCGACGCCTGAATCTGGGCGAGAACCTTCGGGTTCTTGCTCGCATCCGCGATCGACATGGCGGCGTCTTCGCCGTTGTTGTTGAGCCACACCGGCAGCATCTCCTCGTCAAGCGTGACGAGCGCGCCGACAAACGGCCGCTTATCACCGACGACGACAACCTGGGAGATGATCGTGTCGCTGCGGATCGGGTCCTCGAGCACCGCCGGGGCGACGTTCTTGCCGCCCGCAGTGACAATCATTTCCTTCTTACGGCCCGTCACTTCGATGTAGCCGTCGTCATCGATCGTGCCGATGTCGCCCGTCTTGAACCACTCGCCGTCGAAGGAATCCTTCGTGGCCTGGTCATTCTTGAAGTAGCCCTGGAAGATGTTGATTCCGGATGCCTCCAGCTCGCCGTCTGCGGCAACGCGAATCGCACAACCCGGCAGCGGCGGGCCAACCTTGCCGATCTTGAAGTTCGACGGAAGGTTGACCGAGATGGGAGCCGTGGTCTCGGTGAGGCCATACCCCTCAAGAATCGTCATACCCATGCTGCGGTAGAAGTGCGCAAGGAACAGACCCAGCGGAGCCGAACCCGAAACGGCGTACTTCACGCGACCACCGAGGGCGGCCTTGATCTTCTTGTAGACAAGAGCGTTGAACAGCGCGTACTTCGCCGCAAGACCGAACGGCACCTTCCCTGCGTCGAGCGCCTTCGAGTGCTCCACCGCGACGGCGGCAGCGCTGCGGAAGATCTTGCCCTTCCCGCCCGTCTCCGCCTTCTGCTCCGACGAGTTGTACACCTTCTCGAACACACGAGGAACCGCGAGCAGGAAGGTGGGCTTGAACGAGCCGAGCGCCGGCAGCAGCAGCTTCGTGTCGGGCTGGTGGCCGACCTTGACCCCACCGTGGACGGCGAGCACCGAAATGAAGCGCGCGAAAACGTGGGCCAGCGTGATGAACAGCACCGTGCTCGAATCCGGATTCACGACCTCGGGGATGGCGAGCTTGGCATTGCGGGAGAGCTCGTAGAAGTTGGCGTGCGACAGCATGCATCCCTTGGGCTTACCGGTCGTGCCCGCGGTGTAGATGAGGGTCGCGAGGTCGGAGCCTTTGGCAAGGTTGCGGCGACGCTCGATCTCCTCATCGGAGACGTCTTTGCCCGAGGCGGCCAGCTTGTCAAGGTCACCGAGGTCGACCTGCCACGACTTGTCGACCTTCGGCAGGTCGGCTCGCACCTCATCGAACTTGGAGAAGTGTTCGGGCGTCTCGACGATCATGGCGACCGCGCCGGAGTCGTTGAGGATCCACTGAATCTGCGACGGGGCGCTCGTGTCGTAGATCGGCACCATGACGGCCCCCGCGAACCATATGGCGAAGTCCACGAGGGTCCACTCGTAGCGGGTCTTGCACATGAACCCCACCTTGTCGCCGGGCTCGATGCCCGCCGCGACCAGGCCCTTGGCGAGTGCCGTGACCTGGTTCAGGAACTCCTTCGCGGTGACGTCTTTCCAGGCGTCATCACCGGCGGGAATAGAGAAAATCGGGTGGTTAGGGGTCTCAGCGACTCGCTCGACAAGCAAGTCCGTGACGTTGGCATCGGGGTTCGCTGGGACGAGGGCAGGCGTTGCGAAACTGTGCACGGTATCTCCTTCGGCACCGGTTGGGGGAGTTGATTTACTCTATCGGTTGCCTTTGGCAGACAGTCTAGACAGCATCCGCCTCTTGTTGAATGCCAACGAGGAATGGGCCTGAGGTGCCTCTAGGATTGTGAGGGCGCGCAATTGGGAGGCGACAGGCACCATGTTCTACTGGTTCATGAAGAACCTCATCGTCGGTCCCTTCGTGCGCACCGTGTTTCGCCCGTGGGTCATCGGCGCCGAGCACGTGCCCAAGACAGGCCCCGTCATCCTCGCCAGCAATCACCTGTCGTTCATCGATTCGATCTTCCTGCCGCTCGTTCTCGACCGCAAAGTGACCTTCCTTGCGAAGAGCGACTACTACACGGCGCGTGGAATCAAGGGCTGGGCGATCAAGAACTTCCTGAAAGCGACCGGGATGCTTCCCATCGATCGATCAGGCGGTCAGGCCTCTGAGGCGTCGCTTCGCACCGGTCTCGGTGTGCTGGCGAAGGGCGACGTGCTTGGCATCTACCCCGAAGGAACCCGCAGTCCAGACGCCAAGCTGTATCGCGGTCGCACCGGTGTCGCCCGAATGATACTCGAGGGCAACGTACCCGTTGTGCCCGTCGCCATGGTCGACACAGAACTCATCATGCCCATCGGCAAACGCATGCCCAAGGTGCGCCGAGTGGGAGTCATCCTGGGGGAGCCACTCGACTTCACCCGCTTCGACGGGCTCGAGGGCGACCGGTTCATCCTGCGGTCGATCACCGACGAAATCATCTACGAAATCCGCAAACTCAGCGGTCAGGAATACGAGGACGTGTACGCGAGCACCGTGAAGGAGAAGAAGTCAAGCCTCAGCCGGTAGTCTTGCTCTAAGCATTTTTGCCGCTACCGCAACGACGCGGTGTTTTCTCGTACGCACCGTTGTGAGGAGTGCCCTCGTGGTCATGTTGACCGAACTGCCCGTTCCCGCGTCGCCCGAAGTTCTCAACGGGCTTGATGCGTGGCGCACCCTGCCCATCAGGCAGCAGCCCGAGTGGCCCGATCCCGCTGCGGTCGCCACGGCATCCGCTGAACTTGCGACACTGCCGCCGCTCGTCTTCGCGGGCGAGGTCGACATTCTTCGCTCCCGACTCGCCGCCGCCGCGCGGGGCGAAGCGTTCCTCCTGCAGGGAGGTGACTGCGCGGAGACTTTTGCGGGAGCCACCGCGGACCAGATTCGCAACCGAGTCAAGACGATTCTGCAGATGGCGGTCGTGCTCACCTACGGTGCGTCCATGCCGATCGTGAAAATGGGCCGCATGGCGGGGCAATTCGCGAAGCCGCGCTCGAGCGACTTTGAAACACGTGGTGAGACGACGCTGCCGGCCTACCGCGGCGACATCGTCAACGGCTACGACTTCACCGCGGAGTCGCGCACCCCGGATGCGAGTCGGCTCGTGCGCGGGTACCACATGGCGGCAAGCACCCTCAACCTCATCCGCGCCTTCACCCAGGGCGGGTTCGCCGACCTGCGAGAGGTGCACAGCTGGAACCAAGGCTTCGCGCGGAACCCCGCCAACGTTCGGTACGAGAAGCTCGCAGCTGAGATCGACCGTGCCATCAAGTTTATGATGGCGTGCGGTGCCGACTTCGAGGCGCTCAAGCGCACCGAGTACTACATCTCGCACGAGGCGCTGCTCATGGACTACGAGCGGCCACTGACTCGCATCGACTCGCGCACGGGCACCCCGTATAACACCTCCGCACACTTCGTCTGGATCGGGGAGCGCACGCGTCAGCTCGACGGTGCCCACGTCGACTTCCTCTCCCGAGTCCGAAACCCGATCGGGGTGAAGCTCGGGCCGACAACGTCTGCGGCTGAGGTTCTCGAACTCATCGAGAAGCTCGACCCCGATCGCGAGCCGGGTCGACTCACCTTCATCACGCGCATGGGTGCGGGTCAGATTCGGGATGCCCTGCCGCCCCTTCTCGAGGCGGTCAAGGCGAGTGACGCGAACCCGCTGTGGGTGACCGACCCGATGCACGGAAATGGACTCACCACCCCGAACGGCTACAAGACGCGTCGTTTCGACGACGTCGTCGACGAAGTCAAAGGCTTCTTCGAGGCGCACCGCGCCGTCGGAACCCTGCCGGGCGGCATCCACATCGAGCTCACCGGCGATGATGTCACCGAGTGCCTCGGTGGCTCGGAGCACATCGACGAGGCGACCCTCGCCACGCGCTACGAGTCGCTGTGCGACCCGCGACTCAACCACATGCAGTCGCTCGAACTCGCCTTTCTCGTCGCCGAGGAGCTGGTCGCGCGCTAGAGACACGCGCCTTCTGGGCCGCTACGTTCTCAGCCTCACGTTGACGGTCGAGCCCTTGTCGAGGGTTGTACCCTCGCCAGGGTTGATGTCCTGTACCCGCGCCTCGTTGGGGAAGCCCGCGAGAGCTTGGCTGAGGCTGTCACGATAGACGATCTCGAAGCCGCGCTGTTCAAGAATCGGCCGTGCTTCCGCCCACGTCATTCCCACGACCTCGGGCACCGCAACCTGCTCGATACCCTTCGACAGGACGAGCTGAAGCTCCATGCCCGGCGATACCGGGCCGTCGGGGAGTTCAAGGCGGATCACCCTGCCCGCCTCGATAGTGTCGCTCCAATCGGCGAGCTCAGCACTGGTCGAGCCCGTCAAATCCACCTCCGCGAGCACGGCCTGCGCCTGCTCCACGGTGAGGTCGGCCACCGGCGGAATCGGCCCCGCCGACACGACAAGGACAATCGGCTGCGCTTCCGGGTAGAGATCACCCGCTGCGAGCACGATCGAGTCGTCGCCAGCGATGCCCAGCGCACGCAGCACAATGCCGGCATCCGTCTCGGCGTTGAACTCGAACGTGCTCTCGGCAACCGTGAAGCGTGCTCCCTCAATGAGCTGCTTCGCGCGCTCCTCCGTCTCGCCGACCAGGCTTGGCACGGGCAGAGGCTCCGCTCCTTTGGAGATCAGCAGGGTGACCTCCGAGCCATGGGCGACCGCGGTTCCCCCTTCCGGGTTCGTGTCGACTACGTTACCGGCAGGCACCTCGACACTGAACACGTCAACCGTCGCGCGGGAAACGACCAGATCAGCGCGTTCAAGCTCCGCTGTCGCCGCAGCAACGTCCAGTCCAGCGACCACAGGGATCGACACTTTCGACCCTGGGCCAGTGCCGTAGTACCAGCCCACGCCGCCCGCAGCCGCAGCCAGCAGCAGCACCAGGATGAGCGCCCACATCCCGCGCGACTTGCGCCGCTCGCTTGCACGCGCAAGCGCGATCGTCGAATCGACCGGTTGTGGCCCGGTCGTTCTCAAGCGTCCCCTGGTGCCGAGCACCTGCGTCTCCTCGTCGGAGCCCATCGCAGGAAGTTCCTCCGCGAGCACGCGCGTGTGCTGCGTCGGCACCGACTGCGTCGTCTCACCAGTAGAGACAAGCTCCCGCACCTCAGTGAGCTGCTCCAGCATCGCCCGCGCATCCTTCGGTCGCTGGTCGGGGTCCCGCGCCGTCGCCCACAGCACCAACTCATCCAACTCGACCGGCACGCGAGGATTCAGCGAACTCGGTGTCGGAACCGTGTCGTTCGCGTGCTGCTGCGCAATCTGGAACGGCTGGTCGCCCTTGTACGGCTGCTCACCCGCCAGCATCTCGTACAGCATGATGCCGGCCGCGTAGATGTCGCTGCGCGCATCCGCAACGCCCCGCGTGACGAGCTCGGGGGAGAGGTAGGCGATGGTGCCGAGCAGGGCGTTGCCTGTCGCCGTCTGTGCCGTCACCGCTCGCGCCAGGCCGAAGTCACCGATCTTGATGCGCCCGTCATCCGCGAGCAGCACATTCTCGGGCTTCAAGTCGCGGTGCACGATGCCGTTGCGGTGCGCCGCCGCCAGGCCCGACAGGATCGACTCCATGATCTCGAGCGCCTGCTCATTCGTCAGCACAGGACGATCTTTGAGCAGTTCCCGCAGTGTAATCCCGGGCAGGTATTCCATCACCAGGTAGGCGATGTCGCCGTCCTGCCCCTGGTCGAACACGTTCACCACGTTCGGGTGAGCCAGTCGCGCGGCGGAGCGGGCCTCCTGAATGAAACGCATCATGTACTGTGAATCATCCGCAAGGTGACCATGCATGACTTTGAGCGCGACTCGTCGATCAAGACGCAGATCCGTCGCCTGATAGACCGTCGCCATACCGCCTCGAGCGACCCGCGACCGCACCTGATAGCGACCGTCAATGAGACGGCCGATCAGCGGATCGGTCTGGGTGGTGCTCACCGCTCGAGTCTATGAGCGCATGCCCGCAGATTCGGGGCACAACACCGCTATTGGCTCAACCGAGACCGCAAGAACGCTGGGAATCAGCCCAGTTGCGCGAACCAGGCCCGTGCGGACGATTCCCACTTCGCATAGGCATTCGGGTACGCCGACTTCTGCACCGTCTGAGCGGCGACGGTCAAGGGCATGCTCTGCCAGCCGGCGTAGTCCAGCAGACCCCGGGTTTTCCCCTTGTTCGGGTTCGTTGCACCACCGTAGAAGGCGAGCGACGCGAACTCGCGGTCCATGATCTGCTCCACTGTTCCCCAGCCTTGGCTCGGACGCTGCTGGAACAGGCCGATCGAGTCACGGTCGCCCCAGTTGAGGTTTCGCAGACTCGACTCCTGCATTGCCGTCGCGAGGGCAATCACGATGCCGTAGTCGGGCACGCCCAGCGAGCGACCCACCGCGATGATGACCCGAGCGTTGTCGGCCATCTCCGCCGTCAGTGGAGTCACGGTCGACCCTGTTCCCGCGGGAGCGCTCGTCGCACCAGGAATGATGATCGACTGGCCCGGGTAGATGATGGATGACCAGCCCAGACCGTTCGCGTTCAACACGGACTGCGTCGACACCCCGAAGCGAGCGGCGATGGCGCTCACCGTGTCGCCCGAGGTGATCACATAGCGGTACTCGGACGGCGGCGGTGGGGGAGCGGGTGC
>DAOMOV010000018.1:0-4212 GCA_035444505.1 Terrimesophilobacter sp. | reverse complement strand
CTCGGGCTCAGGGGCCGGCTCGGGCTCAGGGGCTGGCTCGGGCTCGGGAATCGGCTCGGGCTCGGGTGTCGGGGTCTCGTCAACCGGTTCGGGCCCCGGGTCAATGATGGGAGCTGGCTCAGCAGCAGGGGCGGGTGCCACGGGGATCGTCAGCTTCTGACCCGGGAAGATGAGGCTCGACCAGCCGAGGCCGTTGGCGTTGAGCACCGACTGCGTCGACACCCCGAATCGGGCAGCGATCGCACTCACCGTGTCGCCCCCAACGATGGTGTAGGTGGTGACGGCGGGTGCTGCCGGAGGTGACGGTGACGGTGCGGGCGTTGACACCGGCGTGCCGTTGGTGAGCTTGAGCACTTGGCCCGGGAAGATGAGGCTCGACCAGCCGAGCCCGTTGAGAGCGAGAACGCTCACCGTCGAGAGTCCGAATCTGGCGGAGATGGCGCTCACCGTGTCTCCGCCCTTGACGGTGTACGTCGACGGCACTGTGTACGTTGATGGCACTGAGGCGACCGAGACCACCGCCTCCGACACCTGTTCGGCGGCCTGCGCGCTGGCGGCCTGGCGCTCGAGGGCATCGCGAATGGCTTCGCGCAGGTTCGTCGTCGAGTCCTTGGGCTTGGGTGCCTTGGCTGCCGGGCCCGGCGCGATGGGGCCGGTCAGCGCCATCCCCATCGTCATGGTGCCCGCGAGAAGCACCGGGATGGTGCCGAGGAGGCTGCGAGTGATCGTCGAATCCCGTGGGGGAGTGAACACACCGGCCCGATCGGACCCGCGAAGGGCACGGTGTCTGCCGCGAACAGGGCTGACTGTGGCGCGCGTCGCCGCTGTCTCCTTGGCCATGCAATACCCCGATTCTCATCCCCTGTGCCCGCCCCCGCAGGCGCTGGGTGTATCCCCAATGGTGGAATGCCCCTCTTCGTAGCGTCACCACCGAAGACAAACGTGACACAGAAATATATGGTTGTCAATCAAAGTGACGAATGTGACAAATGTGATTTCACCGTAACGTTACCTGTTCTTCTCGGTTGTGACCTCCCCGCTCTGGCAATCTTTAACCGTGGGAGAACGAACTGACATCACCTGGTTGACCATTCCCGACGTTGTCGAGAAACTCGGCGTTGGCGTCAGCAAGGTGCGTCGACTCATCGAGGACCGCCACCTGCTCGCGCGTCGAATCGACGGCGTCTGGCACGTTCCCGACGTATTCTTGCGCGAAGGCCAACCCCTGCCGGAACTTCGCGGCACCCTCATCCTGCTCGCTGACGCCGGCTTCAGCGATGACGAAGCACTCGACTGGCTCATCGAGGAGGAAGAACTCCTCGGGACCAGCCCCATCGCGGCGCTGCGAGCAGGCCGCAAAGCTGAGGTGCGGCGAACCGCTCAAGCCCTGGCCTGACCTAAGCTCGACCTCGCCTAGGACGATCTCGTCGTCACCGAGTCGACGAGGGTAGTCAGCTCGCGCTTCGCGGCGGTCGATACGGGAGCATCGACGATGGCCGCTCGCGCGGTCTCCGCGTTCAGCTCGATGACCTTTTCGATGCGCTCCACCGCGCCGCTGTCTCGCAGGGCCGACTGCAGCATCCGCACCTGCTCTTCAGTAAGGGAACGATTGCCGAGGTGCTCGTCGAGGAAGGCCACCGCACTCGGCGGCAGCTCTGTGCGAGCGACCGCGACGAGTACCGTGCGCTTTCCCTCGCGCAAATCGTCGCCCGCAGGCTTTCCTGTCGTCTCGGGATCGCCGAACACACCCAGAAGATCGTCGCGAAGCTGGTAGGCGACACCGAGCGGGAGCCCAAATTTTCGCAGGGCGTCAAGCTGCTCGGGTGAGCCTCCACCGAGCGCTGCCCCGATCGTGAGGGGAGCCTCGATCGAGTACTTCGCCGACTTGTACACAATGACGCGTTGCGCTCTCGAAAGAAGATCAGACTCGTCGCGCGTGCTCCAGGACTGCTCCTCCAAGATGTCCAGGTACTGGCCGAGCATGACCTCGGTGCGCATTCGCGTGAACTCGCCACGCGCTGCGGTGCGTCGGGAGTCGGTCGAGAGGCCCTCCAGCGCGCGGGTGAAGAGCTGATCGCTCCACGCCAGGAGGAGGTCTCCTGCGAGCATCGCCGACGACGCTCCGAAGTGTGCTCCATCGCCGATCCACCCCGATTCGTGGTGCAGGGCCACGAATCTCTCGTGCACCGCGGGCAGCCCGCGACGGGTAGCCGAGTTGTCAATGATGTCATCGTGAACGAGAGCGGCAGCGTGAAACATCTCCAGAGCGGATGCCGCGAGCACGACGGTGTCGAGCGGTTCCGAGTTCGAGTTGAGCGGTTCCGAGTCATCCTTCGCCGTGTCTGTCACCGCGCGGTTGCCCCAGTAGCAGAACAGCGCCCGAAACCGTTTTCCGCCTCGCAAGAGATCGCGGGAGAAGTCGACGAACGGTCGAAGGTCGTGAGCGATGCTGGTGAGCTCGCTCTCGCGCTCATCGAGGAAGGCATCAAGAGTGCCCTGAATCACGTCGACTAACCGGGTACTCTCAGCCACCGTTCTAGCCTACTGACGCATCCGCGCATACACTGGGAGTCAAGGATCCGACACACGTGTGGAGTTGACATGCCGCTGTCAGAACAAGAGCAGCGCCTTCTCGATGAGATGGAGCGCAATCTTTATCAGCACGACGTCGACTTCGTCGCGACCCTGAGCGGACGTCGCGGTAAGCCGAACTACACGTGGATCGTTCTCGGTTCCCTGCTGGGTGTCCTCGGAGTCGTTGTCGTTCTGGTGGGAATCTCCACTCAGCTCCCTGTTGTCGGCTTTGCTGGCTTCGTCATGATCCTGGGGGGTGTGCTCCTGGCGCTTGCTCGGCGCCGCAAGGGTGTGGAGGCCGCGCCGACAAGCGGTGAGGGTGGATCGCAGCGCAAGCAGGGGTTCATGGACCGTATGAACGAGCGTTGGGAGCGACGCGAAGACGATCGCGGTCGCTGAACTGAACTAGGTCACTGAAGGGTCGACACCGTCGGCCCTTTTTTGTGTTCTCGTGTGGGATCAGACGCCGATTCTTGGCGCATTCTGGTTGTTTGCAGAAAATTCTCCTCCACCTCATACTTCCCTGTAGCTACAGGGAAATTCCGAGCCTGATCGAAACTGCTTGCTCAAATTCATAGATTTGTGGTGAGAAGTGGAGTAAAGTGGAGCGCACCTGAATCCGGGCCGGAGAATGAGGGGAGGTCAGTGGGATGTTTCTTGGCACCTACTCGCCGAAACTCGACGACAAGGGTCGGCTCTTTCTTCCCGCCAAGTTCCGCGACGAACTCGAATCCGGCGTGGTCGTCACCCGAGGTCAAGAGCGCTGTGTTTTCGTCTTCAGCCAGCGCGAGTTCGAGTCGATTCATGAGCAGATCCGTCATGCGCCCCTCACGAGCAAGGGTGCCCGCGACTACATGCGCCTCTTTCTCTCCGGCGCGCATGCAGAGGTCCCCGACAAGCAGCTTCGAGTCACCATCCCCTCAGCCCTGCGCCAGTACGCCGGGCTGAGCCGAGATCTCACCGTCATCGGTGTCGGCAATCGAGCAGAGATCTGGGACACCGAAACCTGGAACACGTACTACACCGAGCAGGAGAACAACTTCGCCGAGGTCACCGAGGAGGTGATCCCGGGACTCTTCTAGTTCCCGTCCCCTGACTCCCAGCCGCCACACGGCCCTGACACAACTTCCCCGGTGCCAGGTACGGATGCGGATGGGGATCAGGGGCCAGGAGCCGGAGCCGCACACCTCATGAACAACACGACACCAGACCACGAGCTGCACACCCCCGTGCTTCTGGAGCGCACGCTCGAACTGCTGGGGCCCGTGCTGCGCGCACCCGGTGCGGTGCTCGTCGACGCGACCCTGGGCATGGCCGGTCACGCCGACGCTTTTCTCCGGAAGCACCCAGGACTCGTACTCGTCGGAATTGATCGCGATCACGACGCGCTCACCGTCGCGACGCGTCGACTCGCCGCCTACGCCGACCGCATCCACCTCGTGCACGCCATCTACGACGAATTGCCACAGGTGCTTGACAGTCTCGGGATTCCCGTCGCCGACGGCATCCTCTTCGATCTGGGAGTGTCGTCACTGCAGCTGGATCGCACCGAGCGCGGATTCGCCTACTCACAGAATGCGCCCCTGGATATGCGCATGGACACGTCTCGTGACCTCACCGCCGAACGCATCCTCGCTG
>DAOMOV010000017.1:0-17312 GCA_035444505.1 Terrimesophilobacter sp. | reverse complement strand
GGCGTGCACATCGAAGAGGAAGGCCTGGCGCTGCGCGGCACGTTCGTCATCAACGGCACGGAGCGTGTCGTGGTGTCTCAGCTTGTGCGCTCGCCCGGCGTGTACTTCGACCGCGCGCAGGAGAAGACGAGCGATAAGGATGTCTTCTCCGCCCGCATCATCCCGAGCCGCGGCGCCTGGCTCGAGTTCGAGATCGACAAGCGCGACCAGGTGGGCGTGCGCATCGACCGCAAGCGCAAGCAGTCGGTGACGGTGTTCCTCAAGGCTCTCGGCCTCACGAGCGAGGAGATCCTCAGCGAGTTCAAGGGCTACGCCTCCATCGAGGGCACCCTCGAGAAGGACAACATCCTCACCAAAGAAGAAGCACTCAAAGACATCTACCGCAAACTCCGCCCCGGCGAGCAGGTTGCGGCAGAAGCGGCGCGGGCCCTGCTCGACAACTACTACTTCAACTCGAAGCGCTACGACCTCGCGAAGGTGGGGCGCTACAAGATCAACCGCAAGCTTGGGCTAGAGGCGCCCCTCAGCGACTCGGTGCTGTCGGTGCAGGACATCCTCGCCACCATCCGCTACCTCGTTGCGCTGCACGAGGGCAAGGCGACCCTCCCGGGCACGCGCGGTGGCAAGAAGGTCGACATCCGTCTCGACATCGACGACATCGACCACTTCGGCAACCGCCGCATCCGTGCCGTGGGTGAGCTCATCCAGAACCAGGTGCGCACGGGCCTCAGCCGCATGGAGCGTGTCGTGCGTGAGCGCATGACCACGCAGGACATCGAGGCGATCACGCCGCAGACGCTCATCAACGTGCGTCCGGTCGTGGCCGCCATCAAGGAGTTCTTCGGCACGAGCCAGCTCTCGCAGTTCATGGGTCAGAACAACCCGCTCGAGGGCCTCACCCATAAGCGCCGCCTTTCGGCGCTCGGCCCCGGTGGGCTCAGCCGTGAGCGTGCCGGCGTTGAGGTTCGCGACGTGCACCCCAGCCACTACGGCCGCATGTGCCCCATCGAAACCCCTGAGGGCCCCAACATCGGTCTGATCGGTTCGCTCGCCACGTTCGCGCGCATCAACTCGTTCGGGTTCATCGAGACCCCGTACCGCCGAGTCTCCAAGGGCAAGGTGACCGACACGATCGACTACCTCACCGCGAGTGAGGAAGACGAATTCGTTGTCGCCCAGGCCAACGCCCCGTTGACGAGCAGCTCGCACTTCGCTGAGGACCGCGTGCTCGCCCGCTCCAAGGGTGGCGAGGTCGACCTGTTCCCGGTCGAGGAGATCGGCTACATGGATGTCTCGCCGCGCCAGATGGTGTCGGTCGCGACCTCCCTCATCCCGTTCCTCGAGCACGACGACGCGAACCGCGCCCTCATGGGTGCGAACATGCAGCGTCAGGCTGTGCCGCTGCTGCGCTCCGAGAGCCCACTCGTGGGCACCGGTATGGAGGGTTACGCGGCGATCGACGCGGGTGACGTGATCACCACGCTGAAGCCCGGCGTTGTCACCGAGGTTGCTGCGGACCGTGTCACAGTTCAGCTTGACGAGGGCGGCACGCAGGACTACTTCCTGCGCAAGTTCGGCCGCTCCAACCAGGGCACGAGCTACAACCACCGAGTGGTTGTCGACGCGGGTGACCGTGTCGAGTTCGGTGAGGTCATCGCGGATGGCCCCGCCACCGAGAACGGTGAGCTTGCGCTCGGCAAGAACCTTCTCGTGGCGTTCATGCCGTGGGAGGGTCACAACTTCGAGGACGCCATCATCCTGAGCCAGAATCTGGTCAAGGACGACACCCTCTCGTCGATCCACATCGAGGAGTACGAGGTGGATGCGCGCGACACGAAGCTCGGCAAGGAGGAGATCACCAACGATCTTCCCAACGTGAGCCCTGAACTGCTCGCGGACCTCGACGAGCGCGGCATCATCCGGATCGGTGCGGAGGTCGCCCCGGGCGACATCCTCGTCGGCAAGGTCACGCCGAAGGGTGAGACCGAGCTGAGCGCCGAGGAGCGCCTGCTGCGCGCCATCTTCAACGAGAAGAGCCGTGAGGTTCGTGACACGAGCCTGAAGGTTCCGCACGGTGAAGAGGGCACTGTCATCGACGTCAAGGTGTTCGACGTGGAGGATGGCGACGACGAGCTCGGCTCGGGCGTGAACCAGCGCGTGGTCGTCTATATCGCCCAGAAGCGCAAGATCACCGAGGGCGACAAGCTCGCGGGCCGTCACGGCAACAAGGGCGTCATCGCGAAGATTCTGCCCGTCGAGGACATGCCGTTCCTTGAGGATGGCACCCCGGTCGACATCATCCTCAACCCGCTGGGCGTTCCGGGCCGCATGAACTTCGGGCAGGTGCTCGAGATTCACCTCGGCTGGGCCGCGAAGCAGGGCTGGGAGGTCGACCAGAAGGCGAAGTGGGCGGCGGGGCTGCCCGAGGCTGCCCGCAGCGCCGTCCCCGGCACGAAGGTTGCGACCCCCGTGTTCGACGGTGCCGCGGAGGAGGAGATCGCGGGTCTGCTCGATTCGACGCTTCCCAACCGTGACGGTGACCACCTGATCAACTCGACGGGCAAGGCGCGACTGTTCGACGGTCGCAGCGGTGAGCCGTTCCCTGACCCGGTCTCGGTCGGCTACATGTACATCCTCAAGCTGCACCACCTTGTTGACGACAAGATCCACGCACGGTCGACGGGCCCGTACTCGATGATCACGCAGCAGCCCCTCGGCGGTAAGGCCCAGTTCGGCGGGCAGCGCTTCGGCGAGATGGAGGTCTGGGCGCTCGAAGCGTACGGTGCCGCCTACGCGCTCCAGGAGCTGCTGACGATCAAGTCCGACGACATTCTCGGCCGCGTGAAAGTGTACGAGGCGATCGTCAAGGGCGAGAACATCCAGGAGCCCGGCATCCCTGAGTCCTTCAAGGTGCTCATCAAGGAGATGCAGTCGCTGTGCCTCAACGTCGAAGTGCTTTCGGCCGATGGGCAGGCGGTGAGCCTCAAGGACACGGATGATGAGGTGTTCCGCGCCGCGGAGGAACTCGGCATCAACATCTCCACCCGGTTCGAGTCGGCGTCGATCGACGAAGTCTGAACCAGCGACCACTACGAAACTTCGAAAGATTTCTAACGAGGAGAGACATTGCTCGACGTAACCACGTTTGATGAGCTTCGCATTGGCCTTGCCACGGCCGACGACATCCGTCGCTGGTCGCACGGTGAGGTGAAGAAGCCGGAGACGATCAACTACCGCACACTGAAGCCTGAGAAGGATGGCCTGTTCGGGGAGCAGATCTTCGGACCCAGCCGTGACTGGGAGTGCGCGTGCGGCAAGTACAAGCGCGTGCGCTTCAAGGGCATCGTGTGTGAGCGCTGCGGTGTTGAGGTGACGAAGTCGTCGGTGCGTCGTGAGCGCATGGGCCACATCGAACTCGCCGCACCAGTGACGCACATCTGGTACTTCAAGGGTGTGCCGAGCCGACTCGGCTACCTGCTCGACATGGCGCCGAAGGACCTCGAGAAGGTCATCTACTTTGCGGCGTACATGATCATCTCGGTTGATGAGGAGGCACGCCACACTGATCTTCCGGGTCTCGAGAGCGAGATTCGTCTCGAGATGACTGAGCTTGCGAATAAGCGTGACGCGGGCATCGCTGAGCGCATGCACAAGCTTGAGACCGACCTTGCCGCGCTGGAGGAGGAGGGCGCGAAGGCCGACCAGAAGCGTCGCACGAAGGATGCCGGCGAGAAGGAGATGTCTCAGCTGCGCAAGTCCTACGATGAGCAGATCGCTCACCTGGAGCGGGTCTTCGATGATTTCCGCAGCCTCAAGGTGGGCGAGCTAAAGCCTGAGGATGCCGTATTCCATGAGCTTCAGGACCGCTACGGGATCTACTTCGAGGGTCACATGGGTGCGGAGGCGATTCAGCGTCGCCTCGAAGCGTTCGATCTTCAGGCGGAGGCCGATGACCTTCACGAGCAGATTGCGACGGGTAAGGGTCAGAAGAAGATTCGCGCGATCAAGCGTCTCAAGGTGGTCAACTCGTTCCTGCAGACGGGCAACTCGCCGGCGGCGATGGTGCTCGATGTGGTGCCGGTGATTCCGCCGGAGCTTCGCCCGATGGTGCAGCTCGACGGTGGCCGGTTCGCGACGAGTGATCTCAACGACCTCTACCGTCGTGTGATCAACCGCAACAACCGTCTGCGCCGCCTGCTTGACCTGGGTGCGCCCGAGATCATTGTCAACAACGAGAAGCGGATGCTTCAGGAGGCCGTCGACGCGCTGTTCGACAACGGTCGTCGTGGCCGTCCCGTGACGGGTACGGGCAACCGTGCCCTGAAGTCGCTGTCGGACATGCTCAAGGGCAAGCAGGGTCGGTTCCGTCAGAACCTGCTGGGCAAGCGCGTGGACTACTCGGGCCGTTCGGTCATCGTGGTGGGCCCGCAGTTGAAGCTGCACCAGTGCGGTCTGCCGAAGCAGATGGCTCTGGAGCTGTTCAAGCCCTTCGTCATCAAGCGGCTGATCGATTTGAGCCACGCGCAGAACATCAAGAGCGCGAAGCGCATGGTGGAGCGCAGCAACCCGTACGTGTGGGATGTGCTGGAGGAGATCATCCGTGAGCGTCCGGTTCTGCTGAACCGTGCTCCCACCCTGCACCGCCTCGGCATTCAGGCGTTTGAGCCGCAACTGGTGGAGGGCAAGGCGATTCAGCTTCACCCGCTCGTGTGTGCGGCGTTCAACGCCGACTTCGATGGTGACCAGATGGCGGTGCACTTGCCGCTGTCGGTGGAGGCGCAGGCTGAGGCGCGCGTGCTGATGCTCGCGAGCAACAACATCCTGAAGCCGTCGGACGGTCGCCCGGTGACTCTGCCCACGCAGGACATGATCATCGGCCTGCACCACCTGACGACGATCAAGGAGGGCGTGGCTGGCGAGGGTCGCTCGTTCTCGTCGATCGCTGAGGCGATTCAGGCGTTCGATCAGAGTTCGCTGCACCTGAACGCGAAGTGCCGCATCCGCATGGATGATGTGGTGTTCGAGCAGGGGCAGGAGCCTGAGGGGCACGTCGAGGGCGACCCCGTGGTGCTGGAGACGAGCCTGGGCCGCGCGCTGTTCAATGAGACGCTGCCCGAGGACTACCCGTACCAGGAGGTGCTCGCCGACAAGGGTCGAATCTCGTCGATCGTGAATGCGCTCGCGGAGCGCTACCGCAAGGTCGATGTGGCTTCGACGCTGGACCGCATCAAGGATGCCGGCTTCTACTGGGCGACCCGGTCGGGTATCACGGTGGCTCTGTCAGATGTCATCACTCCCCCGAACAAGCGCGAGATCATCGCGGGTTACGAGAAGCTGGCCGCGAAGGTTCAGTCGCAGTTCGACAAGGGTTTGACGACGGATGCGGAGCGCCGCCAGGAGCTCATTGAGATCTGGAACAAGGCGACGGTGGATGTTGCGAAGGCGATGGAGGACAACCTCCCCATCGACAACAACATCAACCGCATGGTCACCTCGGGTGCCCGTGGCAACCCGATGCAGGTGCGTCAGATCGCGGGTATGCGTGGTCTGGTGTCGAACCCGAAGGGTGAGATCATTCCTCGCCCGATCATTTCGAGCTACCGCGAGGGTCTGTCGGTTGCGGAGTACTTCATTGCGACGCACGGTGCCCGCAAGGGTCTCGCTGACACGGCGCTGCGCACGGCCGACTCGGGCTACCTGACGCGTCGGCTGGTTGACGTTTCGCAGGATGTCATCATTCGTGAGGACGACTGCGGAACCACCAAGGGTCTCGACCTCGTGGTTGCGACGGTCAACTTCGAGGGCAAGCTGGTGCGCGACCCGAACGTGGAGAACTCGCTCTACGGTCGCAGTCTCGCCACGGATGCGCTCGACGAGAAGGGCAAGGTTGTCGCCTCCGCGGGTGACGATGTCGGCGATGTCATGATCGACAGCCTCATCAAGGCGGGTGTGACGTCGGCGAAGGTCCGTTCGGTGCTGACCTGTGAGTCGGCTGTCGGGGTGTGTGCGGTCTGCTACGGCCGTTCGCTCGCAACGGGCAAGCTCGTCGACATCGGTGAGGCGGTGGGCATCATCGCGGCGCAGTCGATCGGTGAGCCGGGAACGCAGCTGACGATGCGCACCTTCCACACGGGTGGTGTGGCATCCGCTGATGACATCACGCAGGGTCTGCCCCGCGTGACGGAGCTGTTCGAGGCGCGCACGCCGAAGGGTGCGAGCCCGCTCGCGAAGGTTGCCGGTCGCATCACGATCGAAGACACCGAACGCAGCCGCAAGATCATCCTCACTCCCGACAACGGCGATGAGCCGATCCCGTACCCGGTGCTGAAGCGCGCGACCCTGCTGGTTCAGGATGGCGACCACGTCGAGTTGGGCCAGCAGCTGCACGTCGGTGCGGTGGACCCGAAGGAGGTGCTGCGGGTGCGCGGCGTTCGTGCGGTGCAGGAGCACCTCGTGAACGGTGTGCAGGGCGTGTACCGCTCGCAGGGTGTTCCGATTCACGACAAGCACATTGAGGTCATTGTGCGGCAGATGCTGCGCAAGGTGACCGTGGTTGACCACGGTGACACCGCGCTGCTGCCGGGTGAGCTGGTGGATCGTGCCCGCTACAACGAGCTGAACCGTGCCGCCCTGGTCGAGGGCAAGCGCACGGCGTCGGCGCGTGAGGAGGTCATGGGTATCACGAAGGCGAGCCTTGCGACGGAGTCGTGGCTGTCGGCGGCTTCGTTCCAGGAGACGACGCGGGTGCTGACGCAGGCGGCGATGGAGGGCAAGTCTGACCCGCTGATGGGCCTGAAGGAGAACGTCATCATCGGTAAGCTCATCCCGGCCGGCACGGGTCTGCAGACGTACCGCAACGTGTCGGTGGATGCGACCGAGGAGGCGAAGGCGGAGCGCTACCCGAACCGTCTGTTCGCTGACGAGGGCAGCTACACCGACTCCGACCTCTCGTTTGTCGACTTCGATTCGTTCTCGAGTGATGACCTGACGGGCGGCACGACCTACAGCTAGGTTTGTCGATCTCGATACGCGCTGGCGCGCTACTCGACCAACGGATTACCGGTGATCGAGTAGCGCGCCAGCGCGTATCGAGACCCTGCCCGCACCTCCCACAAGAGGGGTATAGCGAAACTCCCGCGATAAGCGGTAGTTTTGGGTCGCGACGTAGTATTGGGGGCGTCGGCACACGGGTGTCGACGTAGTCGCTTTTCGGCTGGACCATTGGGGGAAGCACCGTGACTTCGTTGACGGAGATTCTCATTCTTCGCGGCGTCATGCCCATTGAGGCGCTCGACAATATGCCGGGCGGCTGGAGCGAGGAAGAGCAGTCGGTCCGCAAGCTCATTGACCAGGGCGTGCTGACCGAGGCGCAGGTGGCGTCGGCGCGTGCCGCGCAGGCGGGGTTGCCGTTTGTGGAGTTGACGGAGTACCCCGTGGATCGCACGGCGATCTCTCTGGTTCCTGCAGCGCTGTGTCAGCGGCACGATGTGCTGCCGATTGCGGTGAGTGGCGATACGTTGACGCTCGCGATGGCGGATCCGGGCAACGTGTTCGCGGTCGATGATGTTCGCGCGGCGACGCGCATGCAGATCAATGTGGTGGTGTCGGAGCGTGGCGATCTGCGCGCGGCGATCGCCCGTTTCCACCGTGCCGACCACGAGTTGGGTGAGCTGACGAGTGAGCTCGAGGAGGAGTCGACGTCGACTGATGTCGAGGTCGCGGCCGCGGGCGAGCCGACGCAGGATGATGCTCCGATTGTCCGTTTCGTGAACCTGCTGATTTCGCAGGCGATTCAGGACCGCGCATCCGATATTCACATCGAGCCAGGGGAGCGCTCCTTGGCGGTGCGGTACCGCATCGACGGTGTGCTGCACGAGATGCAGCAGGCGCCGAAGGCGATTCAGAATGGTGTGATCTCGCGGTTGAAGATCATGTCGGACATCGACATTGCGGAGCGCAGGCGGCCTCAGGACGGTCGCATGTCGGTGAGCCATGGTGGTCGCAAGATCGACCTTCGTGTGGCTACCCTGCCGACGGTGTGGGGCGAGAAGGTCGTCATGCGTATCCTTGACACCTCTGAGGCGACGCTGAGCATCAACGATCTGGCGATGCTGGACTACAACCTTCAGGCGTTCAGGGCGTCGTATTCGAAGCCGTACGGGATGATTCTGGTGACGGGGCCGACGGGGTCGGGTAAGTCGACGACGCTGTATACGACGCTGCATGAGGTGGCGAAGCCGGAGATCAACGTGATCACGGTGGAGGACCCGGTGGAGTACCGGATGCCGGGCATCAACCAGGTTCAGGTGAATCCGAAGGCGGGGTTGACGTTTGCCAGTGCGCTGCGGAGCATTCTGCGTTCGGACCCGGATGTGGTGCTGATCGGTGAGATTCGTGACCATGAGACGGCGCAGATTGCGATTGAAGCGGCGCTGACGGGTCACCTGGTGCTGTCGACTCTGCACACGAATGATGCGCCGAGTGCGGTGACGCGTCTCATCGAGATGGATATTGAGCCGTTCCTGGTGGGTTCGGCGATTGACTGTGTTGTGGCGCAGCGTCTTGCTCGGCGCCTGTGCGACCGGTGCAAGTCGGCGTATCAGCCCTCGGCGGCGGAGCTCGCGGGTCTTCGCGTGGGGTGGGACCCGTCGGAGCCGATTCCGACCCTGTTCAAGCCGGAGGGCTGCCCGGCGTGCTCGAACACGGGGTACCGTGGCCGTATCGCGGTGCACGAGGTGATGGTGGTGACGGAGGAGATTGAGCGTCACGCGGTGGAGCGTTCGTCGGCAGCGGATATTGCACGCACGGCGCGTCAGCAGGGCATGATTACTCTGCGCGAGGATGGTTGGCAGAAGGTTCGTATGGGGCTGACGTCACTCGAAGAGATTCTGCGAGTGGTCGCGTAGTCACGGCATTGGTGCCTTGGTGTGAGCGAGAGAGTGACTGATGGCTGTGGAAGATTCTAAGAAGCCGGTGCATGAGATTCCGGTCGTGGCGCCGCGTGAGGATTTGTGGTCGCAGGCGTCGGGTACGCGCAGTGCCCCCTCGGGTGGTTCGTCGCGGCGGGCGGGTGCTGGTTCGCATGCCGCGTCGATGCCTGCGGATGGCGGGCTGCCGGCGATGCCGCCCCCGGGGTCGCCTCCTCCGCCGCCGACGGTGGCTGGTGCGCCCAAATCGACCGCTCCTGCCGCGAATCCGTACGATTCTGCTCCGCCGCCGCCGGTGGGGCCGAGCCCGGTTCCGTCGTCGGGGGGTGTGACGGCTCCGCCGCCGTCGACTCCGATCTCGTTTTCTGCTCCTGCTGCGCCGTCGGCTCCCGTGGTGTCGTCGCCGGTCGCACCTCCTGCTGCGGCGAGGGCTGAGTCGGTGGCTTCGGCTGCGCCGATTCCGGTGGGGGAGCCGGTGACGCTGAAGAATGGCACGACTCCTGATCCGGAGATCAATGCGGCGCTGGCGGCGGTGATGGCGAATCGCGCATCGGATCTGCATGTGACGGCGAATGCGCAGCCGACGCTGCGTATCGATGGTCTGTTGACTCCGGTGCCGGGCAGTGTGGTGTGGAGTGCGGAGAAGGTGCGCGGCGTGCTGTTGACGATGCTGACGCCGGAGCAGCAGGCGCGGTTCGAGCGCGACCATGAGTTCGATTTCGCGTACAGCATTTCGGAGGATGAGCGGTTCCGCGTGAATCTGTATTCGCAGCGTGGTGCGATGGGTGCGGCCTTCCGTTTGATTCCGACGGAGATTCCGACGCTGAGCGGTTTGGGCATGCCGGCGGTGGTGGGGGAGTTCGCGAAGCTTCCGCGTGGGCTTGTGCTGGTGACCGGGCCGACCGGCTCGGGCAAGTCGACGACGCTGGCGGCGCTGATCGATGTGGTGAACCGCACGCGACCGGAGCACATTGTGACCGTGGAGGACCCGATCGAGTTCATGCACGAGAACAAGATGGCGCTGGTGAATCAGCGCGAGGTAGGCAGTGATACGCACAGTTTTCAGGCGGCGCTGAAGCACGTGCTGCGTCAGGACCCGGATGTGATTCTGGTGGGTGAGATGCGCGATCTGGAGACCATTTCGGTGGCGTTGACGGCGGCCGAGACGGGGCACCTGGTGTTTGCGACTTTGCACACGCAAGACGCGGCGCAGACGATCGACCGCATCATCGACGTGTATCCGCCTCACCAGCAGTCGCAGATTCGCACGCAGCTGTCGGGGTCGCTGCAGGGGATTGTCTCGCAGACGCTCGTGAAGCGGGCGAAGGGTCGTGGCCGGGTGGTCGCGACGGAGATTCTGATGGCGACGCACGCGGTGACGAACCTGATTCGTGAGGGCAAGACGCACCAGATTCCGTCGGCGATGCAGGCGGGTCGTGAGCTGGGCATGCACACGATGGATCAGTCTCTGGCTGATCTGGTGAATGCGGGCACGATCACGTTTGAGGCTGCGATGATGAAGACGCATGATCCGCAGGTGCTGAAGCGTCTGGTGACGCGGGAGAATGTGGCGACGTCACCGTTTGGCCAGGCGCACGACGATGTGGATTATGCTGCGTCGCCGGTGGGCCGCACGAAGGGCGCGTAGTTGGCTGAGACGAAGGCGTTCGCGTACCGGGGCAGGGATGCGTCGGGCAAGGTTGTCAAGGGCTCAGTCGAGGCGTCGAGTGAGGTCGCAGCGACGAGTCGATTGCGCGTCATGGGGATCACCCCTATTTCTTTGACGGATGCGAAGGCGACCGGCCTCAATATGGAGCTCTCGATCCCGGGCTTCGAGAAGTCGGTGAAGCTCAAGGACCTCGCGGTGATGGCGCGCCAGATGTCGACGATGATCTCCTCTGGGCTCTCACTGCTGCGCACACTGACGATCTTGGCGGAGCAGACGGAGAGCATTCCTCTGCGCAAGACCCTATCGAGCGTGCGCTCGGACGTGGAGACAGGTTCGTCGCTGTCGGAGGCAATGGGCAAGCACGCGAAGGTTTTTCCTCCGCTCATGATCAATCTGGTGCGGGCGGGTGAGACCGGTGGGTTTCTTGAGGGCTCGTTGATCTCTATCGCGGAGACGTACGAGAACGAGGTCAAGCTCCGTGGAACGATCAAGGCGGCGATGACGTATCCGATCGTTGTCCTTGTGATCGCTATTCTTGCGGTCGCGGGGATGCTGATCTTCATTGTGCCGATCTTCGAGCAGATGTTCGCTGATCTGGGTGGCGATCTGCCGATCCCCACTCAGATTCTTGTGAACATTTCGAAGCAGATGTACTGGATCGCACCACTCACGATTGTTCTTTTCGTGGTGTTCTGGCTGTGGTGGCGGCAGAACAAGCACACCGAGGCCGTGCGCAAGGTGGTCGATCCGCTGAGGCTGAAGCTTCCCGTGTTCGGCCCCCTCTTCGCGAAGGTGACGATCGCACGATTCAGCCGCAACTTCTCGTCGATGATGGCGGCGGGTGTTCCCATCCTGCAGTCGCTCAGCATCGTGGGGGAGACAGCGGGCAACTATGTGATCGAGGACGGGCTTCGCAAGGTGGCTGAGTCGGTTCGCACCGGGAAGTCGCTGTCGGCGCCACTGGGTGAGATCTCGGTGTTTCCGCCGATGGTGGTGCAGATGGTGGCGGTGGGTGAGGACGCGGGTGCGCTGGAGACGATGCTGGCGAAGATCGCGGACTTCTACGATGACGAGGTGCAGGCAACGGCGGAGCAGCTGACGGCGCTCATCGAGCCGCTCATGATCGCATTCATCGGAGCCATCATCGGCGGAATGGTGATCTCGATGTACCTTCCGATGTTCATGATCTTCGAGAACATTCGATAAATCCCATGCCCCCATCTTTGGGGGCGTGGCGCTGACCTGAATACTGCTCGACGGCTTTGCAAAGCCTGAGAATTTGGAGAGAATCTAAGTCAGGGGGTCAGCACTTTTGGGGGCCACCTGTCCCGCACCACTACACATGACAGGAAAGAAGTCATCATGATCAAGTACATTCACGACGCCATGGCGGCAAAGCGTGAGCAGCTCGAGAACAACGATAAGGGCTTCTCACTCATTGAGCTCCTCGTGGTCGTCCTCATCCTCGGTATCCTCGCCGCGATTGCTATTCCGATCTTCATCGGGCAGCAGCAGCAGGCAGAAGACGCGGCGGCCGAAGCCAATCTGGCGAACGCGAAGGTGGCGGTTGTGTCATACCTGACCACCAACGATGTTGCGCCTTCGGATTGGAAGTCGGCTCTCGCAACCTTCGGATGGCCGCAGTCGGACCCTGAAGTTGCAGCTCCTGTTTCTGTTACGTCTGGCGGTACTGTGGCCGTCGACAACTTCTGCCTTTCGGCCAACGGGTCAGGTAGCAGCGTATTCGTTGTGCGCCACAACACTGAAATCCAGCTAGTCGGCGCTGTGGTCGGCGGTACAGAGGAAGCACCGGTTACGGCAACTGCTTGCTCGTAATACGAGCTTGATCGATGCTGTGAGCGCAAGGTGACGGTCTGAACACTGTCACCTTGCGCTCATTCATATACATGGAATTGAAACATGCACGAATCAGCGAGATCGACAAGGATTGCATACGACGATGCGTATTCACGACGCAGCAACAGACGATGAGGGTTTCGGCCTCGTCGAAATTGTTGTGTCCATGCTCATCCTCGGCCTCCTCGCGATATCGTTTCTCCCGCTGCTGATTCAGGGGATGAAGGTCACCGTCCAGAACCGCGTTCTGGCGACCGCGACCCAAATCGTCAACGATGAACTTGAGCAGGCGCGGTCACTCGGCACATGCGATGGGTTGGTGGCTTTTGGTGCGAACACAGCCCAGCCGAACCCCGATTACGATGTCGCGCGAGTAGTGGAGCACCCCGATGACCCGCTCGCGGATGCCTGCACCATTGACTACCCGGGTGTGCTGAGGCTCACGATTCGGCTCGAAGATGCCAGCGACGACACGCTCCTCGTCGAGGCGACCACCCTCGTTCTCGTGCGAACCGAGAATTGACGGTCACGGTGGGCGAGCCGCGCGTAGCATCCGACGACGGGCTCACTCTCGTTGAGTTGCTCGTCTACAGCCTCCTGCTCGTGGGAGTGATGCTCATTGTGGGCACGATCATGATCAGTTCGCTCAATATCGAGCAGATGGTTCGCACTTCAACCCAGTCGGCGAGCAGCGCGCAGCTCGCCGCGAGTTCGATCGAGTCGGGTGTGCGAAATGGAACCGCCGTAGCCGTTGAACACGAAGGTGATGACCGGGTGGTGCTGGTGCGCACCGCGGGCAGCGATCCGGCAACCGTGACATGGCACTGCGCCGCATGGTACTTCTCGGAGTCCGCGGGAACCATCCGCTACTCGCAGTCCGCGTCCGACGCCTCACCCATCACCGTCCCCTCCTCGGAGCCGCTCGACTGGGCTCTGCTGGCGAGCGGAGTCGAAGCGGTGGAGAGCAATGAAGTCTTCAGCTTTTCGGGGGGAACCCTTACCATAGAGTTCCAAGGCACGAGCGACTCCATGCAGCCCGTGCTCATAAAGAGTTCCAGCGTTGTTCGCGCTGGGACATGGGAGAGTGCGTCATGTTTCTGAGACTCCAGCACCGCCTTACGGCGTTGCGCGACGATCGCGGGTCCGCGCTCGTCGCCGTCATGGGTGTGCTCGTCGTGACCCTTATCGTGACGGTGGTTATTTCCGCTTCCGTAGTCTCCGCTCTGGGCTTCACGACGGCGACACGAGCCGACGTCCAATCCCAGGCCGCAGCGGAAGCCGGGATCGCAGTCGCCCAGGCAAGCCTCATGTCAGGAACCTGTGCCGCCGACGTCGACACCATCGAAGACATCGACGGCGACGGCTTTCACGAAGCCGTGTTCCGCGGCACAAACCCCGAGTTCACTACCGTCGTGAAGTCGTGGTCAGGGGCGTCGCCTATCAACGGGTGCCCAGGATCCACCGCAACCCGAGTCCTAGTGTCCGGGCTCGGCCTAGCCGCAACTCCTGGTCTCATCGCGCGGGGAAACTCCGTCACGGTTGAAGCGGAGTTCACCGCCCCCGCAGCACCGATTACGACCGAGCCGAGTGGGCCCGCGGTCTACAGCGGCGGCGGATCAGCATTCAACGCCATGACCATAACCTCGGCCACGGGCGTACCCGCAGACATCCGGATTCTGAACGGCGACTTCACCTGTACGACAACGAGCTACATCGAAGGCACAGTCATTGTCGCCAACGGCAATGTTCACATCACCAACACGTGCACTATCAGGGGCGACCTCATAGTCTCCGGCACTGTCAATATCACCTCAGGCGTCACCATTGAGGGCGATGTCATAGCCGCCGGCGGTGGAGTCACACTCTCCAACTCAACAATCTCGGTCGGCGGATCTGTGTACGCCAACGGCAAGGCGACTATTCACGGTCAGATCGAGGGATCAGTCGACGCCACCGGCGCCGCCGAAACCAATGGTGGAAGCCGAATCAAGGGCGACCTTAAAGCGGGAGGCCAAATTGAAGTCAGAGGGCGGGTAGACGGCGACGTCACTACGCCAAGCACCGCCGCGTTCAAGTTCAACCCCAACTCGGGCTACATCGTAGGAAACGCCGTATTCGGGGGAAACATCGACACTTGGGGAGAGGTCTGGAACGAACCATCCGAACATGCGACCCTGAATGAGAAGCGGGCATACTCACTCAAGAAGAACGGGAAAATCGGCGGAACAATACGTTACCTCGACACCTCGTCTGCGGCACCCGAGGCAAAGCCCGCGCCGGTAGTTCCACCGTGGGTCGACTTCGAATACCACGCCGATGATTGGACAGACTTCAACGTCATAGTGTGGGACAGTTCCAAAGGCTGTCAGGTTGAGAAAAAGCACCAGACGCAGCATCCTTCGTATCACGCCGTATTGAGTGCCACCACCCCAACGTTGGTGGACACTAGGGCGTGCGGAACGGTCAACATTAACGGCAGCAACGGGAATGATCTTGTCGTCAAGACCGACATAGCGTTCATCGGTAAAGGATTCACCCTTGGAAACGGTGCCGATGTCAAGAGCGGCAACGGGGAAAATCACTACGTGTGGTTCCTCGTACCTGATGGCAACCCGAGCGCGGCAGGCCCCAATTGTAGCAACGGTGCCGGAAACATTTCCACGAACGGCGCAGTAATCATTCACGAAGAAATCATTGCGCTCGCGTATACCCCCTGCACAATCGCACTCAACAACGGCACGGCGTGGAGAGGGCAGCTCTACTCGGGTACGATCACCGTGAGTTCCAGCGACAGCCTCCAATACTCACCAATCGGCATCCCAGGCTGGGATCTCGACGGCGAAACCGTAGTGGTACCACCAACCGAAGCCGGGGGCATGTTCGATACGCCCACGTCGCAGCGGAACGTATCGCAGTGACGGCAGGGGCGATGGGGCTACTCGTCGCCGGTGCCGCAGCTCTTGGGTTGCTGATCGGGTCGTTCCTCAACGTCGTCGTGTGGCGGGTGCCGCGCGGTGAGTCCGTCGTCACACCCGGCAGTCACTGCCCGCACTGTGACGCACCAATTCGGCCGTGGGATAACATCCCGGTTCTCTCCTGGCTGATCCTCCGCGGCAGATGCCGGGACTGTAAAGCTCCCATCTCCGCCCGCTACCCACTCGTCGAACTCACCACGGGAATCGTCTTCGCCGGTGTCACTTTCCATGTCCTCAACAGCACCATCGGCGTAGACCCCGCCGCTCAGCCCGGCGGCTGGTGGCTTCCAACCGTCCTCACCGTACTCGCGTTCCTCTACCTTGCCGCAGTCTCCATCGCGCTCATCCTCATCGACCTCGAACACCACCGCCTCCCCAACAGCATCGTGCTGCCCAGCTACATCGTCGGGATACTGCTGCTCACCGCAGCAAGCCTCACCGCCGGCGACCACCCGGCAATTCTCCGCGCGGGGATCGGAATGGCCGCACTCTTCGCCGGGTACCTCGCCGTCGCCCTCATCCGACCCGGCGGAATGGGCATGGGCGACGTCAAACTCGCCGGAGTTCTCGGGCTCTACCTCGCCTGGTGCGGCTGGGGGCAGTTCGCCGTCGGCGTCTTCGCCGCATTCTTACTTGGCGGCCTTTACTCCGTCGTGCTGCTCGTGATACGCCGCGCCAATCGAAAGACCGCCATCCCATTCGGCCCGTGGATGATAATCGGCGCGTGGATCGGAATCGGCCTAGGTGCTCACATTTGGGCCGGATATCTGGCATCCTTTGGAATAGTCAATTGAGCCAACCGCACGGTTCGGACTCAATGGGCGACAGGTGCTAGGGGGAAGGTCAACCAGTGGCTCGACGGATCGTCGGTGTTGACATCGGCAACTCGAGCGTGCGCGGCGTCGAACTCGCAGACGCTGCAGGCAACAACCCGACCGTCGAGCGCATGCACGAGGTGTATCTCCCCGAAGGTGCCGCGCGCAATGGTGACGTCGTTGAAGTGCACACCGTCGCCTCCGCCGTCAAGCGCCTCTGGTCCGAGGGTCGATTCAAGAGCCGCGACGTCGCCCTCGGTATGGGAAACCAGCGGGTGCTGGCCCGCGACCTCACTGTTCCCAAGCTCACCATCGAGCGCATCCGCGAAGCACTGCCCTTTCAGGTGCAAGAAATGCTGCCCGTGCCCGTCGGCGATGCCATCCTCGACTTCTACCCGATCTCAGAAAGCACCGTCGACAGCGCGCCCGTCGTGCAGGGACTCCTCGTCGCCGCCATCAAAGAGGCCGTCATGGCGAACGTCACCGCCGTGCAGCTCGCCCGGCTCAACCCTGTCGAAGTCGACCTCATCCCCTTCGCCCTCGCCCGGGTTGTGCGTCGCAGCACCGACACCCGGGGCGGCATCGCCGTCATCGATGTGGGTTCGGCCATGACCAACGTCATCATCCTCGCGGATGGGGTGCCGCAGTTCGTGCGCATCATCCCCAACGGCGGCGACGACATCAACCAGGCACTCGTCTCTGGTCTCGGCATGACCGCAGAAAACGCCGAGGCCGCGAAGCGACAGCTCGGACTCACACTCGGAGTCACCGAAGAGCACCGGGGCGTCGCGGAAGTCATTCACCGCGGGGCGAACGCGCTGCTCACCGCCCTGCGCAACACACTGAGCTTCTACATCAACTCGCGCCCCCCGGGGGCGTTGGAACGGATCGTGCTCATGGGAGGAGTCTCGGTCATGCCGGGCTTCTCCGACATGCTCAGCGACCTCACACGCCTGCCAGTACGCGTCGACGACGGCTTCGGCGGAGTACGCCTCTCCCGCAGCATCGCCCCCGGCCCCAAAGCGCCCTACACCGTCGCGCTCGGCCTTGCACTAGGAGGTCGCGCATG
>DAOMOV010000016.1:0-17724 GCA_035444505.1 Terrimesophilobacter sp. | reverse complement strand
CGGCCCTCGAAGACGCAGTCGAGTGTGTCTTGGTCGGTGACGCCAAGGCCCTCGACGAAGTCTTTGAAGCTGCCGGTGCGCCAGTTGTTCGTGGACTGGCCGTGGTTGGTGAACAGGGCCGAGTGCACGGCGGTCCACTGCTCGGGCTGCCCTTCGGCGACGCACATCGAGGTGCTTCCGGCTCGTGCGCCGTACTGGGTGACGATGTTGATGTGGTTGAAGTTGACGAGGGCGTCGCCTTCGGCGGCGATCTGAAGGAAGGTGGTGCCGGTGGCGGCTTCGTAGTCCTGGCAGTGAGGGCAGGAGTAGTCCTCGTAGAGGTCGATGACGACGGGGGCGTCGGGGTTGCCGAGCGCGATGCCCTTCTCGGTGATTTCGAGGTTCACGGGGGCGCCGCCGATCGTGACGGTCGCGGACTGACCAGCCGGCGGGGTGGCATCGCCGGAGGCGTCGTCGGGCTGACCGCTCGTGGCGACGATGACGATGGCCACGATGATGCCGATGACGACGATGGCGCCGAGCACGATGCCGAGCTGGGTGAAGAGCTTGCGGCGCTTCGCGGCCCTGGCAGCTTCTTCACGCTGCTGGGCGATCTTCTCTCGCAGTTCACTCTTCTTGTTCTTGGCGCTCACGGCGTTCCTTAGTGGTGGTGTGGGGTCGTCGGGGTCGTCTTCTTTGCTCGGTCAAATATAACTGAGCACGCGCTGGGGTTATTCCGCGAGGTTAGGGTTGAGTCGTGAAAAGTGCCCTTGACGAGGATCTCGAGTTCGCTCTGGGGCTTGCGGATGCAGCCGATGAGGTCACTCGCGAGCGGTTCAGAGCGCTCGATCTGGCGGTGTCGCTCAAGGCCGACCGCACTCACGTGACCGATGCCGACCAGGCTGTCGAGCGCGCGCTGCGGGAGCGCATCGAACGGGAGCGCCCCGGTGACGCGATCCTCGGTGAGGAGTACGGCACGGTGGGCGACTCGCCGCGTCAGTGGATCCTCGACCCCATCGACGGCACGGCGAATTTCTTGCGCGGCGTGCCCGTGTGGTCCACACTCATCGCGCTCGCGATCGACGGTGTCCCCGTTCTCGGGGTCGTGAGCATGCCGGCACTCAGCCGGCGATGGTGGGCCGCCACCGGGCTCGGCGCGCACACGAGAGACATCGGGGGAGGTGAGCGAAGCATCCGTGTCTCTGATGTCGCGCGGCTTGCGGATGCGTCGATCGCCCTGAGCGGCATCGACCGGTTCGAACAGGCAGGGCAGCTCGACAACTACCTTGCCCTGACCCGCAGGGTGTGGCGGTCGCGGGACTACAGTGACGCGCTCCCGTACATGTTCGTCGCCGAGGGCGTGGTGGATGCGGCGGGCGAGTTCGACCTGCAGACCTACGACATGGCTGCGCTGTTCCCCATCATCGAGGAGGCCGGCGGCACGATGACATCATTCGACGGAAAACCTGGCCCGTGGCATGGCTCCGCACTGGCCTCGAACACTATGCTTCACTCAGCACTCATCGATTCGTTCACACACCCCAAGGAGCAACTGTGATCCGCGCGCCCCACTCCCCCGCTGCTCGGCGCGTTCTCGGCGCCGCTGCCGCTATCGCCCTCACCGTGACACTGTCGGGCTGCGGCGTGCTCGGTTCGGTCTTCGGCCAGGGCAACGTGTTCACCATCAAGGTGGGTGACTGCTTCAACGAGGGCACCTACACCGACGGCGAGATATCCGACGTCGACATCGTGGACTGCTCGCAGTTGCACGAACTCGAAGCGACGAAGAGTGTCATCCTCACGGATGCCAGCTACCCGGGTGATGCTGCCATTCAGGCTCGAGGCGACAGCGAGTGTCTGGCCGCATTCGAGGAGTACACGGGTCAGAGCTACGACACGTTCACCGACTGGGACTACACCTTCTACTGGCCGACGACCGGCTCGTGGGAGGGCGGGGACCGTGAGATCCTGTGCCTCGTCGGCAATATCGACGGTCCGGTGACGGGCTCGGTGAAGAACTTCGCCGGGTAGTTTTTCCGCACGAGACAACTCACCACGCGCCGTTGTCGGTGAGACGGTAATCGCGTGCGGCGTGTGACAGAATCAGGCAAGTGTCCACCCCCGCCCGCCGCCCCCATTCGCACGAGACGAAACGCGGCATAGTTCTGCTCTTCGTCGGCCTCATCCTCGCGATGCTTCTCGCTGCGCTGAGCCAGACCGTGCTGAGCGCGGCGATGCCGACCATGGTGGGCGAACTCGGCGGTGTCGACCAGATGCTGTGGGTCATGACCGCCTACATCCTTGCGTCGACGATCACGATGCCGATCTACGGCAAGATGAGCGACCTCATCGGACGCAAGTCCCCGCTCATCACCGCCATCCTGCTGTTCGTGGCGGGTTCGATCGTTGGCGCGATCGCCCCCGACATGGCTGTACTCATTGTGGGTCGCGTGGTGCAGGGCCTCGGCGGCGGCGGGCTCATCATTCTGTCGCAGGCGATCATCGCGGATGTCGTACCCGCCCGCGAGCGCGGCAAATACATGGGTGTCATCGGCGCCGTATTCGCGGTGTCGTCGGTCGCGGGCCCCCTCATCGGCGGCTGGCTCACGGAAGAAGTGCACTGGCGGTGGACGTTCTGGATGAACCTGCCCCTCGGTGCCATCGCCCTGCTCGCGGCGATCTTCCTGCTGAGGCTTCCGAAAGGCACCACCTCGAAGCCCGTACTCGACATCTTCGGCATGGTGACACTGTCGGGGGCGACGGCCGCCCTCATCCTGTTCGCCTCGTGGGGCGGCAACGACTACGCATGGGACTCCCCCGTCATTCTCGGCCTCATCGCCGCGACCATCATCCTCAGCCTCCTCTTCGTCGTGGCGGAGCGTCGCGCCGTGGAGCCGATCATCCCGCCCGCCCTGTTCCGTGACCGCAACTTCAACCTCACCACCGTCGCGGGGCTCCTCATCGGGGTCACCATGTTCGGTGCGATCGGCTACCTCCCCACGCACCTGCAGATGACGTTCGGGGCCGACGCGACCCTCGCGGGCATCCTCATGGTGCCGATGATGGGGATGATGCTGGTCGCGTCGCTCGGAAGCGGCTGGCTCGTGAGCGCGTACGGCCGCTACAAGTGGATGCCCATCGTCGGTGCCGTGCTCCTCGCGATCTCCCTGGGTCTGCTCGGCACGCTGACGCCCGAGACCCCGCTGCTGGTCTTCTGCGTGTACGTCGGGATCATGGGCATCGGTCTGGGCGTGAACATGCAGATTCTGGTGCTCATCGTGCAGAACTCGTTCCCGAACCGGATGGTGGGAACGGCGACGGCCTCGAACAACTTCTTCCGGCAGATCGGCGCCTCTCTCGGCAGCGCCGTCATCGGCAGCCTTTTCACGGTGCGACTCATCGCCCTTCTCGGCGAGCGCCTCCCTCCGGGCAGTGCGGCCCAGGTGGGCGACGTCGCGTCCCTCACCCCGCACTCGATTCTTGAACTGCCGGAGGGGCTGCACAGCATCGTCGTGCACGGCTACAACGACGCCCTCGCGCCCCTCTTCCTCTGGATGGTCCCACTTGCGGTCGCCGCGGTGGTGCTGCTGTGCTTCATCGATGAGATTCCCCTCAAGACGACGATCGATGGTCCCGCGCTGAGCGAGGCGATCACTCCCACGGGGGAGATCACGATCGTGCACTCGAGCGAACGAATCGACACGGAGCTAATCGATACGGAGCCAGCCGACACGGAGCCGCTCGGCGACGATGCTGCTGGGCCAGCGGATGGCACCCGCGCGCGATGAGAGCGGTGCGCTTCGACGAGTTCGACGTCACACCGGCGATCGTCGACGTCGCAGCGCCTGAGTGCCCGCCGCGGGGCGTGGTGGTCGCCGTGAAAGCCACGGGGCTGTGCCGCAGCGACTGGCACGCCTGGGTGGGGCATGATGACGACATCCGCTTGCCGCATATCCCTGGCCACGAGTTCGCGGGCGTCGTGCACGAGGTGGGTGCCGAGGTGCCGGGCTGGGCGGTGGGCGACCGGGTGACGGCGCCGTTCGTGTACGCGTGCGGCACGTGCGCAGAGTGCGCGAGCGGCAACGGTCAGGTGTGTGAGAACCAGCAGCAGCCGGGGTTCACGCTGCCGGGATCGTTCGCCGAGTTCGCGGTCGTGCTCGAAGCCGAGACGAACCTTGTGCGCCTGCCCGAGGAGCTCGGGTTCGTGGAGGCGGCGGCCCTCGGCTGCCGGTTCGCGACGGCGTTCCGCGCGGTGGTGACGCAGGGCCGCTTGCAGGCCGGCGAGTGGGTTTCGGTGTTCGGATGCGGTGGGGTCGGCCTATCGGCGATCATGATCGCCGTCGCCCTCGGCGCACACGTGGTCGCGGTCGACGTTTCCGACGCGGCTCTCGCCCGTGCGGAGGCGTTGGGCGCGATACCGATCTCAGCACAGCAGCCCGACGTGGCCGCGGCGGTGCGTGCGGCGACGGATGGCGGCACCCACCTTTCCGTCGACGCCCTCGGCAGCCTTGAGACGAGCGGCCAGTCGGTGCGGAGTCTGCGCAAGCGCGGTCGTCACGTTCAGGTGGGTCTCATGCTCGGCGACCAGGCGCTCGCACCGGTGCCGATGGATCTCGTGGTGGCGAACGAGCTCGAGCTGCTCGGCAGCCACGGCATGGCCGCGCACGAGTACCCGGCAATGCTCGACCTGATCGCCTCGGGTGCCCTCAAGCCACTCGCACTCGTCGGCCGCACCATCGGCCTCGACGAGGCGCCGGATGCTTTAGCCACCATGGCGACGTCGATGCACGCTGGCATGACGGTGATCACGCTGCCGTGAGAGGGGCGCAGTCGCTCAGTCGCTCAGTCGTCTTCGGGGCAGGTGACCTGGAACTCGATCTGCTGCGAGGGGCCGCCGTTCATGTCCTGCAGCATGAAGCTGCCCGTCGCGACGTTGCCGTCGATGGTGAACTCGCCCTCGATCTCGTCCGGTGGCGTCTCGCTGAGCGAGAGCCAGAGGCCGGTGTCATTGCGTTCGACATCCACCGAGGGGGTGAACTCGACGTCCTCACGGTCCATGAGGGAGATCGACACGAGGCCGGCCCACGACTTATCTGTGTAGACCACCTTGCCGTCATCGCCCACGAGGTAGGCCCAGATCTCGAACATGCCGGTGCGGCTGAGGTTGGGTTCGCACTGCGGCATCAGCGCCCTGGCGATCGTGTGCTCGCCCGGGTCGACGGTGACGGTGGGCGAGTAGGGGTAGACGACACCATCGATCGCGATGAAGTCCTCACCGCCGCCTGTTGGCCCCTCAGCGGGCTGCTGCGTGCCGTTCTCCGACGCGCTCGCGCTGTCGTCGGGCGCAGAACCTGAGTCATCGGATGGTGTTGCGGAGCAGCCGACGAGCAGCAGTGCGGTGAGCACGGCGAGCGCCGCGGGAACGGTGCGGGTCTTGGTGAGGCGTGACATGAGTGCCCTTTCTGATTGTCGGGAGCTCTTAGGCGGGGTCGCACTGGGCGGTGATGGTCGCCTCGACCGGGGGCTGGCTGCCATCGCGGTGCACGAGGGTCTGGGTTCCCGAGAGGCTCATACCGTCGCGCACGAGGGTGATCGGTGCGTCGGTTCCCTCCCCGGCCACGTAGCTGAGGTACCCCTGCCCCGGGTTGGGGAGAAACAGTTCGAGGCGATCCTCGCTCTCGGCAGCGGCCGAGGTGCCGGGCCCGGGGAGCTCCAGAATGAAGTCCCCCTCGTCGGGGCCCATCGGCTCCCCACTGCGGGAGACGAAGTCGAGGTCCATCAGAAGGATGTCACTCACCACGCGGCAGCTCGACCGCGTGTCGCCGGCGAACTCGTAGGTGTGGTCGCCAAGGATGACGGTGGCCGAGCCACCCGAGGTGGCACCGCTCGAGGTCCCGCCACCCGGGTCGCCGCCACCGGAGTTCGGAATGGCGGGGTTCGGATCGGCGGGGTCCACCGCCGCGGGCCCGCCCGAGCAGGCGCTCAGTGTGGCGCTCAGTGCGAGTGCGGCGGCGAGGGCGAGCGGGGCGAGCAGTCGTCGGTTCATCAGTGTGCTCCTAGGTAGCGGGGTCGGTGGCAGCAGGGTCGGTGACGAGGGATGTTCGGTGCGCACGGGGCCGTGGGTCGTGCGCCCACCATCGTCACCCGCGACGCTTTCAGAACGCTTTCACACGGCATCCGCAGGTCACCAGGGAGTCTCTTTATCGGGGTCACAGTTTGCCTTGATCGTCACCATCTCGATGCGGTCGTTGATCAGGTCGAGCATCGCGACGGTGCCGCTGGCGAATCCACGCTCGATCGCAAACATCGACGGGTCGATGGCCGGAATCGGAGTGGTGGTGCCGAAGCCCTCCGCCATCAGCCTGGCGGCCTCTTCACCCGCCACGAAGAACTTCATATCGCTCCCCAGGCCGAAGGAGACCCCGTTCCAGCCGGGTTCGTCGAGTTTCAGCTCGAAGTACTCGGAAACATCCGTCTCATCGCGCACCGTGATGATGCCGTTCTCGGGCCAGATCTTGCACATGTCGCGGTCGAAGTCCGGAATGTAGTAGGTGTGACTCCAGCTGCCGACCTGCACGATCACGTGGTCTTCTGCGTCAGCCCCCACGAGGGTGACCACGGCGGTGGCCGTCTGCTCCGGGTTCTCCTTCGAGATGGCGGAGATGATCACCTGCGTGCCCACGCGGTTGGGCGCCGTGAAGGCGGCCTTCCCCAGGTCACCCGTCGGAGCGATGGTGCCGCTGGAGACATGCCACTCGACGTCGACCGGCTCGTTCTTGATGGTGTCCACCGCCGCAACCACAGACGTCGACTCCACGGTCATCTGCAACTCATCGGGGACGATCTTGATGCCGCCCAGCTTCACCTCGATCTCGGTGAGTCGAGGCGGCGTTCCGCTCGCGCGCAGGCCGGTGCTGGCCGCCGACTCCACGACAATGAGGTAGGGGTAAGCATCCTCGTCGCGGGGTGTCTCGTGCTCATACCGCCAGGTGATCCAGGTTCCCACCGACAGGTCTCCCCCGGTATCCGTCGCCTTTGGGGCACCGACCCAGCCGCCCTCCGGGGTTTCCCAGATGAGCTCGTAGTTCCACGCATTGTGCACGGTCGCGTCAATGGTGATGCGATCGCCCGCTTTGGGCACCGTGATCTGACGGTCGGCCTCCACACCGATGTGGCGCACCGACACGTTGTGGTCGCTGTGCGCGGTGCGGCCGGAGAATCGGTTCGGGTTCACCTCGATGCGCAGCGTGTCGTCGAAGGGTGCGGGGCCGACATCCAGTTTCGGCTGGTAGTGCATCTCCTCCGAGTTCACCTCGAAGCGTCCGATGAGGGGTCTGCCCGAGGTCCACGGGTCGCCAGTGACGTCGATGCCGCTGAACAGCTTGCCGCACATGCTCGCGATGCCGGTCTCGGCATCCACGAGATCCAGCACGGCTTTGGCGGTGCTGTCGGGAACGTTGGCCAGCACGTCGAACGCGAACGACGTGGCGTCATCCACCCCGAGCTTCGAGAAGGCGAGGCCGCGAGCATTGCCGAGGAGCGCCAGCATGCCGTCCAGGATGTCGGCCCCCATGCTCCACCCGTCGGCCACGGCGTCGACCGTCACCTTCGTCCAGGTCTGCGGCCTCGTGAAGTCCTCCAGGAACGGGGTCGTGTCGAGCCCTTCGACGTTCAGGCCCCGCAGCAGGTTCGGGTAGATCCCGGCCTGCGCTGATCGGTAGGCCCGCATGATCGTCAGAATGGTGCCCCCGGCCGCCGCATAGGCGCCGACGCCGGGCACGTAGGCCAGCAGACCTGCCGCGGCGCCGAGGTCCTTCTCCACGGTGTCGAGAGCCCCGCCCTCTTCGATGGATGCCGCATCCGCGATGCCGATCGCTTCGGAGAGTTCCTGGGCGCCGTGGATCGTGAGCGGGTTGATCGTGCAGGCCAAGCCGTCGGAGAACGGGTCGGACTGCGTCTCGGTCGTGACGGCGGCGCGCGGCGTGAACGTCGGTGCCACGGATGCCGAAGCCACCTCGGCGGTCGCGACCAACGCAGCGGCGGGGGTCGCCGCATTCGGCAGGGGCCCGGAACGCGCCGCGCTGAAGACCTCCCGCGGGGCTTCGGCGGCGGCGAGGCGATCGATCTCGGCGGCCATCCCCGACTGGGCGATGATCGCATCCAGCAGAGCCGGGTCGGGAATGTCAGCAGATGCGGGCAGGCTGCGCAGGTCGTCGCCGCTGTCGTTCTGCAGGTACGAATAGGCGAGCCGGATGGGGAGCGTGAACACGGTCAGGTCGTTCGGATGCGCGGCGAGGATGGCGTCGAGGCTCGTGCCGAGCGCGGTGGCGCGTGCGTCGAGCCAGCCGTGCAGGGAGTCCATGACGTCGTCCCACGCCCCGTCGGCACGGGGCAGCGGTGGCACCTGCACCGGCAGTCGCTTGCTGCGCTCGCCCTCGAGCTCCAGCGTGAACTCGAGGGTTCCGCTGGCGAAGGGGTCGGGATAGTAATAGGAGACGACGATGTGCGGCTCGCCGTTCGGCGTGTTGCCGTATATCGGAATGGGGGCATCCCCCTCGGCCGTGTGCAGCCACAGGCTCGCATTCTCGGCGTGCTCGCGGGGCAGCCCGGTGAGCGGCAGGGTGCCGAAGTGGGTCGTCGTCGCGGGCAGCTGCACGGCCTGCACGATCCGGGCCGCCTCGCTCGGCGAATCCGAGCCACCGGGGTCGGTGCACCCGGTGAGTGCCACGGCGATGACCGTGAGGGCCGCCACCACGGTGCGCCGCCTCGTTCGAGCTGTCGACATCCGCGCACCCCAATCGTGGCGACCACCCGATGCGGTCGCAGCATCCCTCGATTCTTGAGGGGGCCGCTTTCAGAACGCTTTCACAGCACCCGTCCCGCTGTCGCTCCGACTGGCGGTCGGTTGTGCTGTCAATGAGAGCGCCGCCAGTGAAAGCGCCGTGAAAGCGGCCCGTGTGAGCATGCAGTGTTTGCATCTCCACCCCACACAGCGAAGGGTCACTGATGAACCGCCGACTTCTGTTCCCCCTTGTCATTGCCACCGCGCTCGTGCTCAGTGCTTGCGCGAGCGGGCCTCCGGCTGGTCCCGATGGGCCTGCCGATACTCCCGCAGCGCCGGGCGCTGAGGCCTCCGAGAAGCCGAGCGGCGCCGAGGCGACGGTGACCGTCGGCGGCCACGTCTACGAGTTCTCCAGCGATCCGGCACTCACCTGGGGTAAAACACACTCCGGGCCCTGCACCGAGTTCATGAGCAGCCTCCAGATCGATCTCTGGCTGGTGGCGGTCGATGGTGCCCCTGCCGAGGAGCTCGATGGGAGCCTCACCGTGACGGTGAGCAACCCCATCAGCGAGTCATCGAATGAGGTCAGCATCACGATCAAGGATGAGGAGCTCGAGCTTGTCGCGGGGGCGGCCCTCACCATCGTGGACGTCGACGACCAACCCATCACGCTGGCACGAGACGGCTACACCATCTCGGGATCGCAGCCCGTGTACAACCGCGTGTATTCCGCACCGGAGCCTCGGGTCGTGACCGCGCAGATCGACGCGCGGTGCGTGAACTTCTAGAGAAAGGCACACCGTGACCACAGCATCCCTTTCCCGTCGTGTTCTCACCGGCCTTCTCGGCCTCACGATCGCGGCCGGCCTTCCGGCCTGCGCGCCGATGCCGAGCCTGCCCGACCCCGGTGCCCAGAACCCTGACAGCCAGAGTCCGGGTGCCGAGACGCCGGGGCAGCCGTCGGGCGGCGACTTCTCCACCGACCTCACCGGCGGCGTCACCACGGAGACCACCTACGGAACTCAGAGCGCGCCGTTGTACCAGAAGCAGGGCGTGATGTGCATGCCCGACTGGGTGGCGGTGCCGACGGGCGCACCCGTGTTCGGCCAGTACATGGAGGTGTACCCGGACTCGGCGACGGACGGCGCCGCGGTGTGCGTGAACGCTTGGGATGCCGCCTCGGCGGCGGGAATCACCCAGAACCTGCCCGCGAAGTCCGCGGAGGCGATGCCCGCGGCGCCGGACTTCGAGCTGCTCAGAGTCACGATGGCGGGACACATCACCACGGCCTTCCGCAACCCGCTGATCAGCGCCAGCACGTTCGACCAGCTTCGTGACGCCTACGCCAGTGACCACGGCGCACAGGTTGACGCCTACGGTGACGAGGGCCGCACGCTCATCGTCATCACACCGGCCGCCGATGACCCGACCGCCATCGGCGTCGTGTTCGGCGTGGTCTGCAGCGGCCGCTGCTGAGCGTCAGGACGCCGTCTACATGCTCCCGCCGAAGACCTGGAAGAACATCATGATCTGATTGATCGCACCCTCGATGTCGGTCATCGTGCAGCCGGTGAGCAGTACCGCGCACACGGCGGCGCCACCGGTGGCGAGCAGTGCCCGCCGCGTCCGACGGGGTCTTGTGCTGAGAGAAGTCATGAGAACTGATCCTTACGCATCTGAATCTTCTGAACGGACCGTACAGGTTCGCGCAACAACCACTCGAGTTGTAGGGCCAGAAAACCCCAATACGTGCGTGCTGCGCCATGGGGAAAACCCTTAGACGGCACGCTCTCGCACTACAACGTGGCACTCGATGAGAACGCCGGCACATACGGCATCCTCTTCAAGCACGGTTCCGCTCCCTCAAGCGTTGCGGGCAGACTATTGCTAGCGTTGATAGCGCATACAGCGGTCAGAGCGATCGTGCTCATCATCCGCTCATCTTCCTACTCCGTGCAGCGCGCGTCGATCTGCGCCGTGACCGGAGGATACGCCCCGCTCTGATTGACGAGGATCTGCGTGCCCGATGTGCTGAAGCCATCACGGACGAGAGTGACCGGTTCATCAACCCAGTCCCCCGCCTGGTATTCGAGGCCACCCACGTCTTCGGGGTTGGGGATGCGCACCTTGACCTCGACGTTCTCAGCGACCGCGTCACTGAACCCTTCGGGCCCGGGCAGCCCGAGAATGAGATGGCCCTCTTCTGTATCGATCGCCTCCCCGTCGACAGACTCGATGTCGAGGGTGACGGAGAGGAGTCCCGCTATGGCACGGCAGGAGGTACTCAACTCCGAGGAGAAAGCATAGGTGCGGCCATCGATCACGACTGTCGCTGTACCACCGTTGCCCGCCGACTGAGGTGGTGGTGTGAAGGTGACCCCGCCGGGTAACTCGATTCCCCCGGGCTCTGTCGATCCTGATGACGGCACGTCACCACCCGGGCCGCCGGCGCAGGCACTGAGTGCCAGCGCAGTCAACAGAACAAGCGGGGCAAGCAGGCGTCGTTTCGGCGGCGTGCTCTTTCTGTGCTGTGCGTGGCGTCGACATAGCGCCGACAGCTGAGATCATGCCGGGATGCGCTTTCAGAACGCTTTCAGAACGCTTTCAGAACGCTTCACCGCGGCATCCTCGGCAGTTAACTTGCTACCGCGATGAAAACCGCAACCCTGCGCTGAGACTTCTCGGGGCAGTACTTCATCGGACAGGTGACGTCAACACTGATCTGGGCCGTGACGGACTCATCGCCTCGACGTGTCCAAGTGCCCTCGATGACGAAGCCATTGCCGTTCGTCTCGATCGTGGCCGGTGGCGAATCATCGTCACGCTCGACGGCGACACTCCACACCCAGCCCGCGTCATCCCCAGGCCCATCTATCGGCGCGAGCTCTAGGGGAATGCCTCATGGCGCCGGTGGCCGTTAGCCGATGAACTGGACGATGGCAGAACACGAGGGGGCGCCGAGGTGACGTGGACGAGGGCACTGCCGTTGGCGATCACCGGGATGCTGCTGGCCACTCTGACCGCCTGCATACCGACCGCGGACCCCGGTCCCGCCATGCTCGACTGCGAGCGGCTGGGCGAGCCGTGCACAGGAGCGTGGTGGTCATCGAGGTGCTCGGAGGCCTGAGCTGAGCCGGAGACCGCTCTTGTTGCTTAGCAGTTGCCCAGCGCACTGAGCGTAGCGACATCTTCCTCATCGACGTGTAGCGCGCCGAGCGCCGTCATCATGAGAACGTGAAGAGGCTGCGGAAGCTGGTCCGCCTTCGACTCGTCCTGCATCACTTCGGCCACGCACCGGTCGGTCGGCTCCAAAACCGGCAGCAGATAGGCGAGTTGCTCCACACTCCAGGTGCTCATCCCCATCGCAGGATCATACTTGGGCTGCGGAGCCGAGGGTCGCGTCTTGCCGAGCGGGTCGTTCAGAATCTCCGGTACCGCCGTGACATCGTTCAGTGAGGCGAAAACAATCGCGCTCCGGATTCCCGCGCAACGCTCCACGCGCACATTCGACAACAGCGAGGTTGCGTCCTGCAAGGTCGGCACGCCCGCGTCCTCGGAGGTGACGAGCACGGTCAGGTGACGCGCACCGCCCATCATTTCAGCGATGTTCTCCAGCCACGGAACATCGGTGATCCCGTAGCCAGTGGCCTCACCGCCGCGCAGGCTCACCTCCACGATCGGCACCTGGGTGCCCGCCAGATCGGCGGTCCCCACCTGTGAACCGAACTCGAGGCTCTCGAAGGCGGAGGACTCAAGGTCGCCCCGCGACTCGACCATGTCGACAACGACATCCGAGTCACCCAGCTCGTATCGGATGTCGCTCGGCCCCGATCCGCCGCTCGAGCCTCGCATCTGCCAGTTCGCCGGCGCCGTCACCCGGAACAGGTTCGACGACGACTTCTCAATACCCCACGAACAGCCGGGGCCGGCCGTGTTCGGCGCACCCTCACCGTGCGCCGTGAAGTGCAGCACCGGAACCGGATCCCCGGTCGATGGGTCGGCGTCATCCGGGTCGGCGTCACCCGGATCCGAGACTTCCGGAGCCGGCGACTCGACCGGGGCGGGCGGCACGTCACCTAGGGTGACCGGTGCGGAGCATCCAGCGAGCACCACCACCAGCACACTCGAGACGACAGCGGCGAGCACGGTGCGATGACGTGTATCCATCCCGCCATACTGCAGTGTGCACTGTAGCGCCGCTATGAGTAAAAGCCTTAGTTCACTGCCGGCCGCCGATGACTCGACAGCCGTCGGCGTCGTGTTCGGCGTGGTCTGCCGCGGCCGTTGCTGAGCGTCGGTCGTGGCTGCCGCCTAAGTGAAAACCCTATTGTGAGTGCCCACCAATGACTCTTGACTGGCGGTGAAGAGTTCACGAGTGCGGCCGGACGGGAAGGGAGATCAAGCAAATGAGAACACGAACCATCAGGATGTCGCTACTCGGTCTTGCGAGCGCGGGCGTGCTGGTACTCGCCGGATGCGCAGGCCCCACCGCACCCGTTGAAACCGCACCACCGACTCCCACGATCGACGGCGGGAGCGGTGACAGTGGCACCGCGGAGACTCCTTCGCCGGGAGATTCCGGTTCTGCGGGCGAACCTGTGGGGGTTGGCTCTCTCATCTATGAGGGTGTCACCACCGCCGTCCGGCTCGACGTCTGCACTGTGGGGGACCCAGCAGGAACAGGGCTCGCGATCCGATACGGCGACGACACCGACCCCACGCGCCTCACCATGAAGGTTGATGAGAACGCGGGCACGTACGACATCCACTTCGAGTCAGCCAGCGACGGGCGCACACTCGTCGGCAACAACGAGACGAACCCGAACCTCACGGCTGAGCTGCTGAGTGTGCTGGAACAGAGCGTGCGGGTCTTGACCTTGCTGGACCTCGAGGATGCTGCCACCGGTGAGATCATCCAAACCTCAAGCAGCTTCGTCTGCTTGCCCGTAGATTGAGCGTGCAGTCTCGCGACGCACGAGTTCGTTCCAGACGTTGCTGTGTGGGAAGAGAGCACGACACCGCCGGATGGAACGGTCACGAGCGTCACCTCGTCGGTGTCGTTGTCCTGCTACACGTCGATCCCAGATTCGCCGTTTCGGAACTGGCTGCTCTTGATGGTCAGCTGGGCGCGCTGCTACGTGGTGATCATGCCTGACACGGCAACCTAGCGCGGTGTCGCCGAGCTGGTGCTGGAGCGCGTCACGTCACTCCCTCAGCCATTCGGCGCAACCGGATGCTACAGAAAGTCGTCAACCGCGCCGTGAACGCAGGTCAGAGCCGCAGTGAACCAGTCTTCTGTGGCAATCACCATCAGTAAAAGACTTAGGTCCCTCAGAAAAATTGAGCCGTCTCGCTAGAGTTGGCGTGTGTCATCGGCCGATAGCATCTCCATTCGCGTGCTGGGCGGCGTGCGGGTTGAGGGCACCGACGGCACGCTGACGCCGCGTCAGCAGACGCTGCTGGGCGTGCTTGCGGTTCGACGACGAAGCGTCTCGGCGGACACCCTCGTGGACGTGCTATGGCCCGACGAGCCCCCGGCGAACCCGCGCAGCGCGCTCCAGGTGCATGTGTCCCGCTTGCGACGCATCCTCGAGTCCGTCGGCGCCACGATTCACCGTGATGGGGACAGCTACGCACTTCAGGTCGAGCGGCATCGCCTTGACCTAGCGGAGTTCGAGCGCCTCGCCGGTGAAGGAACGGCTCTCATCGGCGCCGACCCTGCGAACGGGATCGCCGTGCTCAACCGGGCACTCGAACTGTGGCAGGTCGACCCACCGCCGATACTCCGTGACTCCTTGGAGCTGCGAGGCGAGCTCTCCCGACTTAACGAGTTGCGCAGCAGCGCCCTCGAAACCCGCATCGCCGCGGAAATCGAACTGGGCCGAACGGGCGAGGCGATTGTGGAGCTTCGACGGCTTGTCGCCGAGAACCCGGTGCGCGAGCAGCTCACCCGCCTGCTCATGCTCGCACTCTCATCGCTGGGTCGGGTCAGTGAGGCGCTCGACAGCTACGACCGTCTGGGCCGCAGCCTCGCCGAGGAACTCGGGATCGAACCGGGCACCGAGATCGAAGAGTTGCGGTCCAACCTGGTGGGTCGCGCGACCGAGGCAGAGACGACGGAGGATGCTCAAACAGCGCGCGAGCGTCACAGTCGCGTTGTGAGCGCGCGGGCCGCCCTCGAGCGGCCTGCCGCCGATGATGTGGCGCGCGGGCTGGAGTATGTCGAGCTTGCGTCTGCGCTGCGCGACGAGACGGGCTCCAGTGGTGAGACAGCAGCGGCGGTTGCGCGAGCCCTGGAACTGATCCCGGACACCCCCACGGAAGCTCGGGCTCGCGCCCTCGTGGCGAGCGCCTGGCTGTGGGGCACCGCACCCGAGGTCGCCGCGGCACACGCCGACCACGCGATCGAGTTGACGGAACTCATCGGTTCGGCGGTACTGCTCAGTGAGGCGCTGGTGCTTGCGGGCGCGGCTGAGACAATGCTGGGCGGCATCGAGGTGGGGAGAGAACTGGCGTTGCGGTCTCGTTTCGTCGCCGAGCAGGCGGGCAACCGCGACGGGATGTTCCGCTCCTACGCGATTCTGGCGGAGTCCCTGCTGCTGGCGGGCGAGCCGGGAGAAGCCGCAGACACAGCACTATCAGGGTTGGCTCGTCTGGGCTCAGCGTCGGCACCACGCAGTCACCGGGTCGCTCTGGCCACCACGACGCTCGCCGCCCTCGCCCGGTCAGCACGGTGGGCCGAGGCGCACCAGTTCTTGTCGACGTTCGGCGACGACTACGTCCAGACCGTGGATTTCGGCAGCGAGGCCGTTCGCTTTCTGAGTCTCGCCGGTGACCTGGATGCCGCCCAAGGCATCCTGGATCGGCTCCTCGCGACGGAGTCCAAGCACGATCCTCGCCTTGGCCTCGCCGAGAGCTGGCTCGCACTGTGCCGCAACGACTGGGCAACCGTGTACACGGCGGCGACCCGTGCGCTGAGGAGCATCGTCCACCGCCCCGCCGTCGCGAACGAACTGGTGTTTCTTGCGGTGACCGGTGCACGGAGCCGCGGTGATGGCAGGAGGGTGACGACCGCTGCCCGCAATGAAGTGATTCGCTTGGTCACCGCGCTGCGCTCTGGCCCGAGCGGGATGCGCCCGGCGGCGGCATGGGCCCTGCTCGCCCAGGCACAGGCCAACGGTATGGAAATGGGAGCCATCGAGAAGTGGCAGACCGCACTCGAAGCATGGAACCAGATCGAGGGCTGGCCTGAAGCCTCAGTGCTGGCGCGAACCGGGCTCGCGATCGCTGCTGGGCCGGAATCGACGTCGGCAGAGCTGCTCGGTGCCGCCATCGCCGAGGCACAGCGCATCGAGTCGAAGCCCTTGGAACGTGTGGCCCTGGCCGGCGCGAACCGCATCGGCTTCGACCCGACTCGTCCTGACGTCTTCGAGGCGTGGAGCCTCACACCGCGTGAGCGCGAGGTGCTCGAGCAGCTCGCCGACGGGTCAAGCAACCGGGTGATCGCTGAGCGGCTCGGTATCAGCGAGAAGACCGCATCCGTGCATGTGTCGAACCTGCTGCAGAAGATCGGCCTGACCTCTCGCACCGAACTGGCACTGCTGGCCGCGCAGCACCGTTGATACCCGGAACTCATGCCCGACATGGGTCGACTTGTGAGCGATTGCTAGGCTTCGAGCAATGTTTCGTTCACTGATCGCACGGCCGCACCTCGTCCACCGGGCGGCGGATGTGACGAGCGCACGCATCACTCTCCTCGTTGCCCCGCCGGGCAGTGGCAAGTCGACTCTGCTCGACCAGTGGACGGAGCAGCTTGACGGTGAGGCTGACGTGGTTCGTCTCGACCTCGGTTTCGAGCACAACGATCCGCTGCGGTTTCAGACCGACATCCTCGCCGCCGCGGGCGCACTGTTCGACTCGATGCCCGAGGATTCTGGCCAAATCCTGCCGACCACTGTCCCGGACTTCGTGGCCGGTATCGCATCCAGGAAGAACCCACGCCCGCTCGTGTTCATGTTCGACCGGTACGAACGGATCACCGACCCGATCGTGACGGACACCATCCTCTCCGCGCTGCAACTGCTTCCCCCCGAGGTGAGTTCTGTGTTCTCGTCGCGAGTCGCGCCGAACATCCTGCTGTCTGAGTACCGCAGTCGCGGTGAGCTTCTGGAGCTGGGGTTCCCGGAGCTGCAGCTGCGTCCCGGTGAGTACGGCGAGTTGGCCAGCCAGCTCATGCCCGATGGTCGTTCTGAGGAGATCGACCGCATCGCCCGGGAAACCCTCGGCTGGCTGGTCGCGGCTCACCGGCTGATGCAGCGCGACGCACGCGGGCTCGCCGAGTACATCGATACGGACGTGCTCGCTGGTTTCAGCGTGCGTGCCCGGGTGCTCGCCGAAGAGGCCGCGGTGGCGGAGACAGTGTCGCCGGAGCAGGCAGAGGCCCTGTTCGGCTTGAACCGCGACGGCCACCTGTCGGAGGCGGTCGAGTTCTGGGGCGTGCAGCTCCCGCTGGTTCAGGATGCCGACGGTGCAGCGTGGAGACTCCCGCCGGTGCTGAGAGAGCGGCTTCGCGCCGACCTGCAGCGACGCGACCCCGAGCGCTTCGCCGAACTGGAACAGCAGACGCCGGTTGCCCCGGAACAGATTCCTGCCCTTTCTGCCGTTGAGCTTCAGGTTCTTGGCCTGCTCGCCCAAGGACAGACGGCTGCGGGTGCTGCCCGCACGCTGGGAGTGACCTTCCAGCTGGTGAAGGCGCACATCCGCTCGCTGTACGAGAAGCTGGGTGTGTCGACGCGGGCGTCAGCCCTGCACCGGGCGGATGCTCTGGGCCTGCTCGTGAGCACGGCCATGACGTCCGGTGCTGAGGATGCGGTGGTGCCCTAGTGCGTCTGAAGGATCCGATGAGTGGCTCCGACCGGTTCCGCGTGTGTTTCGTCTGCACCGCGAACCTGTGCCGCTCGGTC
>DAOMOV010000015.1:13938-18084 GCA_035444505.1 Terrimesophilobacter sp. | reverse complement strand
GAGGCCGACGGAGGCGGCCCAGTCGCGGGGTACGCCGAGCACGCCCGACCACGCGTGGTCGATGCGCGCGTCCTGGGCGGCGGGAAAGAACTCGCGCAGCAGGGCGGTCAGCCCCCGGATGGTCTGCGGCTGGGTGTCGCCGTCGGTGTCGACGTGCGAGCCGAAACGGTACGGGATGCCGCGCCCGCCGAACGCGATGCGGTCGTCGGCGGTGCGCTGCGCGTACATGTAGACGTGGGCGAAGTCACCGAGGGTATCGTTGTCTGCCCAGCCGATGTCGCGCCAGAAGTCGGCGGGCAGCGGCTCGGTGACGATCATGGACGAGTTCATGGGCAGCCACTCCCGGTGGTGCCGCCTGAGGTTGGCAGTGAAGCCTTCGGTGGCGCGGATGACGTGCTCTGCGGTGACGGTGCCGTGCTCGGTGATGGCCTCGCCTGCGCGAATCTCGGTGACGTGGGTGTTCTCGTAGATGATGACGCCGAGCCGTTCGACTGTCGCGGCGAGTCCGGCGGCGAGTTGCGCGGGGTTGAGGCGGGCGCAGTGCGGGTGCCACACGCTGCCGATGGCACTGTTGATGCGGATGCGGTCTGCCGTGGCGTCGGCGTCGAGCAGTTCGACGTCGGTGTGGGGCCACGACTGCTCAGCCTGGAACGCGTCCTTCAGTCTCCTGAGTTGCGCCGCTGACCGGGCGACGTTGAGCTCGCCGCCCTTGTGGATGCCGGCATCGATGCCGTGCTCCGCGGCAACCCTGACGACCTCATCCACCGTGTCATTGAGTGCGCGCTGCTGCTCCTCTGCGGCGGCCCTTCCGTGACTGCGCTCGTAGCGGTCGCGCCCACCGGTCACCGTGTTGGTGAGCCACCCGCCGTTGCGGCCTGACGCGCCGAAGCCTGCGAACCGCTGCTCCAGCACGGCCACTCTGAGGTCGGGCTGGTGGGTCTTGAGGTAGTAGGCGGCCCACAGCCCGGTATAGCCGGCGCCGACGATCGCGACGTCCACGGTGAGGTCACCGGGGAGAGCGGGCCGGGCATCCGGAACCCCGTGCTGCTGCCACCAGAACGAGACGCCGCCGTTCACTGTCATGGGTGTGCCTTTCCGGGTGTCTCACGGCGGGCGAGCGCCGACTCAATCAGGTCGTGTGTGAGGGCGTGTGCGGTGCGCCCCTCCGCTCCCGACATTGTCTCAGCACCGAGGAGCGCACTGAGCACTGCAGCCTCGGTCGCTTCTATGACGGCGTCGAACAGGAGGGTTATCTCACTGTTGTGGAGCACCTCGACGGAATACGGGCGAGAGCGAGCCCCAAGGTAGTCAGGAGGGATGTCGCCGTTCGCCGTGGAGAAGGCGACGAAGATGTCACCGCTGGTGTGTTCTCCGGTTCCTCCGGCTCTCGCGATTCCAAGACCCGCACGCTGTGCGAGTCGATTGAGCTGGTGCGGCAGAAGCGGTGCGTCAGTTGCAACGATGACGATCACTGACCCGGCTCCGGCATTCTCGGGGCCGGGGGGTTCCGGCACTACATCGGGCCCGATGAGTGCCCCGAGCGCGAGGCTGCCGAAGCGGAGGCGATGGCGCCGACCGTGATTGGCCTGCACGAGCACCCCGACGGTGTGCTCGGAGCCGCCGAGGCGCGCAACGCGGGAGCTGGAGCCGATGCCGCCTTTGAAGCCGTGGCAGATCATTCCGGTTCCGCCGCCGACGTTGCCGACCGTGACAGGCCCCGATGACAGGCTGGTGAGGGCCTGATCCACGTGATCCGCGGTGACGTGCTGCCCCATGATGTCGTTGAGAACCCCGTCCCAGGTCTCCGCGACCACGGGAAGGTGCCAGCGCTCTCCCCGCTCCCCGGTTCGCCTGGCTGTGTTGCGGATGAGGGCGTCTCGTACCGCCCCCACGCTGTGTGTGTTGGTCAGCGCTATGGGTGAGGTAAGAAGTCCCGACTCCTGCATCCATGAGGCCCCGGTCAGCTCGCCATTGCCGTTCAGTCGATGATACGAGGCGAACAGCGGATGCTCGAAGGGGTCGTCCGCTCGAGGGGAGACGATCGTGACGCCGGTGCGTACGGGGCCCTCACCGACCCTCAGCGCACCCTCGCCGTCGATAAGGGTGGCATGGCCCACCTGCACTCCATCGACGTCCGTGATGGAGTCGTTCTCGCCGGCGGGAAAGTCGGCTAGCCCCAATTGGCTCGCTGTCACCATGTTGCGGAGACGCGGGTGCCCGCGATCGGCTCACCGCCCTTGATCACCATGGAGATGTTGTTCGTGTCGGTCACCTGAGTGAGGTCGTCCAGCGGAGAGGCGGTTCCCAGCATGACGAGGTCTGCGAAGTGGCCCGGCTTGATGGAGCCGATTTCGTTCTCCATTCTCAGCACCTTGGCGCCATTGATCGTTGCGGCGCGCAGGCAGTCTTCGTTGGGAATGCCCGCTTCCGACAGGGCGAGGAGCTCTTCGGCATTGGCACCGAACGGTGTGAGCGGCTCTGCGAAGCTGTCGGAGCCCATCGCCAGAGTGACGCCCTTGGAGTGGGCGAGGCGGGCACTCGCCTGAATCTGGGGGAGGAGTTCTCGGGCCATGGCCACCTGCTCCGGCGTGATCTCGGGGCCGTCCCAGCGCAGGTAGCGGCGCAGCAGCGCCATTGTCGTCACGATCGGGACGTCGTTCTTGACGAGATTGTCGCAGGTCTGCTCGTCGAGAATGAAGCCGTGCTCGATGACGTCGACACCGGCATCGATACAGGCGTTGATGGCGCTGGGGAACTCGGCGTGCGCTCCCACGGGCATTCCGAGTGCGTGGGCTTCTTCGCACAGGATCCGCAGCTCCTCCACTGAGTAATGGAGCTGGTCGGGGGCGTCGTTGTCGGAGAGTGCGATGGCTCCGCTCGCCCACACCTTCACCCACCGCCCACCTTCGCGAGAGACGCGGCGCACGGCACGACGGACGGCGTCTCCACCGTCGGCGATGGTGGCCATGTAGGGGCGGTCCTCGACCCATTCGAGAGGCAGACTGTGGCAGTCGCCGTGGCCTCCTGTCGAGGAGAGACCGAGATGTGCCGGGTACACGCGCGGCCCGATGAGGCTGCCTTCGTCGATGGCCTTCTTGATCGACGGGCCCATCTGCCCTCCGGCCTCGCGTACCGTGGTGAAGCCTGCGTTGAGTATCTTGCGCAGGTCGGCCATCGCGCGGAAGGGGCGCACTCCCATGGGGTCGACAACCCAGTTCACAGGGTTGGATGAGCGGATGCCCCAGATGTGCAGGTGGGAATCGATGAGACCGGGGATCACCCATGAGCCGGCTCCATCGATGACCCGGTCGGCCTTGCTGGAGCCGCTGTGCTCGATTCCGACGATGCGGTGGTTCTCGATCTCAATGCGCGCGTCTTCGACCACGCCATCGTGACCGGTCCACACGGTGACGGCATTCAACGCGATTCTCATGGTGGTTCTCCTGTTTCTGTTGTCTCGTTGATCAACGACTGGTGAGGTATCCGCCGTCGAGCACCACGGTGGTGCCGTGGGCGTAGGCGAAGCTCTCGCTTGCGAGTTCGTGCATCGATTCGGCGATCTCTGCCGGGGAGGCGAATCTCCCGAGCGGTATCCGCTGGGTGCGCGCTCGAACCCACTCAGGATCTGTGGACAGCTCCTGTGTCATCGCGGTCTCGACGATTCCGGGAGCGACGCCGATGACACGGATGCCCAGCGGACCCAGCTCGGCAGCAGCGTAGGCTGTTAGGTGCTTTAGGGCGGCCTTGCTGGCGGCGTAGGCGGTGTGGCCGGGAACGACGGCCTCGGCCAGTTGCGACACCGTGTTGACGATCACCCCGCGACCGGCCGCTGCCATTCCTCTGGCGAAGGCCTGGGCGACGAGGAACGGCCCTGTGGCGTTTGTCTCGAGGGTCGCGCGCCACTGCGCGGGCCCGGTGTCGAGGAAGCCACTGGCGGGAAAGCGTGTTCCGGCGTTGTTGAAGAGCACGTCCGCACCGCCTGCTATAGCGTCGACCCGAGCTGCGGCATCCGCCACCTGTCGCTCGTCGGTGACGTCGCACTCGATCCATTCGATGCCGGCGAGAGCTTTCGGCCGAGCAGCGATGTCGAGCGCGAATACGGAGTCCCCTCGCCTCAGCGACGATGCTGCCAGTGCCGCACCGATG
>DAOMOV010000015.1:0-13928 GCA_035444505.1 Terrimesophilobacter sp. | reverse complement strand
GTCGTACTCGTAGCGCGAGATAGATGTGTTCAGTGCCGCACCGATGCCGCCGGCGGCCCCGGTGATCACAACGCGACGAGGACTCATAGTCTTCCGGATGGGCCGCGCTTGACGAGCGCACCGTGGCCGGCCTTCCCGACGATCTTTTCGTCGGCATAGACCACCGTGCCGCGCACGATCGTCATGACGGGGCGTCCCGTGATGCTCTCGCCCTCGTAGAGGGAGAAGTCGGAGTTGGTCTGCGTCTTGGCGCTGTCGATCGTCCACTCCAGGTCGGTGTCCCACAGCACGACATCGGCGTCAGAGCCGACGGCGATGGTTCCCTTCTGAGGGAACATGCCAAAGAGTCGCGCCGCATTGGTGGAGGTGATCTCGACGAAGCGCTGGAGAGTCATGCGCCCCGTGCGAACCGCGTGAGAGTAGAGCTGGGGAAGCAGGGTGTCCAGATCCGCGTGCCCTGGTCGGAACTGGTTGCCGATGTTGAGCGCGGGATCAAGCTTCTCTTCAAGCTGCCAGGGTGCGTGGTCCGTGGAGTAGGTGTGGATCGACCCTTGGATCAGGCCGAGCATCATTGCTTGACTGCTCGAGGCGCTGCGCACCGGTGGGCGGCCGACGAACTTCGCCCCGTCTGGCGCCAACTACACGGAGTCATCCTGATAGAGGTAGAGAGGGCGAGTCTCCGCGAAGACGTCGAAGCCCTCGGTCCGAGCTCGCTGGATGGCCTTTAATGCGCCCAGCGTCGAGATGTGAACGACGTAGAGAGGAGCGTTGGCGGCGCGCGCGAGTGCTATCGCCCGTACCACAGCGGCTTCCTCCGCATACTCCGGTCGACTCGTGGAATAGTGCTCCACCCCGGACCTGCCGACCTCCATGAGATGACCTATCTGGTGAGCGCAGACGCAGCCGTCCTCACAATGAATCATGCTGAGAATTCCCAGTTCACCCGCCGTGCGCAGGAGGTGGGTGAACTCACGCGACTGGGGGTCGAAGCTGTCCCGGATCATGAAGAACTTGAGACTCGTGTGGCCATCGGCTGCAAGCGCTCGGAGTTCTGCTCGCACCCTGTCGTCGGGATTGACGACGATGGGGTGGATAATGAAGTCGGTCAAGGCGTGTGCGCTCGCATCGGCGACGGCTCGCTTCATCATTTCGGTCAGCGACTCACCGATTCGCGGGTAGGACATGTCACCGATCGTCGTGATGCCCCCCGCGGCAGCCGCTCGCGTACCGCTCGCGTAGTCGTCGGCCCAGTGCAAGAGCTCACCATCGGGCATGACTCCTGCGGAGAGATGCACATGGGGGTCGATACCGCCGGGAAGCACGAGCCTGCCCGTCGCGTCTATGACGTGCTTCGCCGGTCGATCCTCGCCGAGGTGAACCACTCGGCCATCCCGCACCCCGACGGACATGACGCTCTCGGACGCGGCCGTGACGACTTTGCCTCCGCTGATGAGGAGGTCGAGTTCCGTCGAATGGTCGTTCATCACTGCGTGTCCTTCGGCGTGGATCCGTCGCCGACGAGGAGCAGGTCGTCACGATTGATCAGCAGGCGGGCTCGGTCGCCCGGCTTGAGCCCCGCGGGCAGCCCGGTCGTGGCGCGAACGATCAGCTTCTGGCCGCCCTCGGTAGAGACGTTGAGTTGATGCGCGACACCCATGAAGAGGATCTCGTCGACAATGCCGTCGATGGCCAGGCCGTCAGTGGCAGCCTTTCTCGATCCGGTGACCTGAACCCGGTGCGGGTGGAAGGCGACCGCGCTCACCGGCAGGCCGTGACCGGGAAGCGGCACTGAGACCTCGTCATCCCCGAAGCGGACGACCGCGGCGTTCTGCTCGGTGGTGACGGTCGCATCGTGAAGTACGTTCGCGTTCGCGAAGAACTCGGCAACGAATCTCGTCGGCGGATGATCATGCAGTGCCTCCGGGGTATCGATCGCGCCGATTCGCCCATCGCGCATGATCGCGACACGGTCCGAGAGCAGCAGCGCCTCCTCCTGGTCGTGCGTGACGTAGAGGAACGTCGTGCCCGTTTCCCGGTGCAAGCGCTTGATCTCGCCGCTCATCTCCACGCGCAGCGCGCGGTCGAGAGCGCCCAGCGGCTCATCCATGAGAAGCAGTTGCGGTCTGATGGCGAGAGCGCGTGCGAGTGCGACCCGCTGCTGCTGGCCGCCAGAGAGCTGGTTCGGGCGCCGGGCGCCGAAGCTTTCCAGACCGACGAGGTGGAGCATCTCGTCTATGCGTGCTTGCCTGCTGGCCTTCGACCAGCGGCGCATCCTGAGCCCGTAGTCGATGTTCTCCCGCACATCCATGTGCGGGAACAGGGCGTAGTGCTGGAAGACCATCCCGATGTTGCGCTGCGCTGGAGGGATCCGACCGACCTCATTCCCGCCGAGGAAGATGGAGCCCGATGTCGGCAACTCGAATCCTGCCAGCATCCTGAGGATCGTGGTCTTGCCGCTTCCACTCGGGCCAAGCAGGGTGACGAACTCCCCGGCCTCGATGTCGAGGTTGACGGCGCTGACCGCGGAAGTGGCGCCAAAGCTCTTGGAGACGCTCGAGAGGCGCACGCTGCTTCCCGAACGGGACTTGGTCGTTGTTGCGGTGGTGGAAGTGGTCATTGACGTGACTTTCGTTCGATGAAGGCGCGCAAGGCCATGAGGAGTGCGCTCAGCAGGATGAGTGTTCCTGCGATCGCGGTGATCGAGGGGTCGATGCCATACCGCACCGAGTCGAAGATCGCCTTCGGAAGAGTGATGAGGCCGACGCCGCCGAGGAAGTTGACGAGAACGGCCTCATCGAAACTCGTGAGGAATGCGAGTATGCCCGTGGTGGCGATCGCGGGAGTGAGAAGGCGGAGCGTGATTCCTAGGATTGCTCGAGTGCGGGTCGCCCCGAGCGTCATGGCAACGAGGTCGAGCTCGCGCGGAATCCGGGAGAGCGCCGTACCTGCGATGAGCAGCACAAGGGGGACCGACACGAGAGTGTGGGCGATGATGAGGCCAACCGGTGTTCCGAGGAGCCGGGTCGCGCTGTAGAGGCTGTAGAGGGCGACCGCATAGGCGGAGATCGGGATGAGGATGCTTGCCATTCCCAGGGCGAAGAGCACCCTCCGGCCGACCATTGTCGTTCGGTAGATGGCGAGGATGGCGGGGATCGCCACGAGCAGCGACACCAATGCGGTCGCGAGGCCGATGAGGATCGATAGCTGAAAGGCCGACATCCACGTGCGGGAGGTGAAGAATCGCTCGTACTGCTCGAACCCGAACTCGACCGGGGGGAAGTGAATGTAGGTGCCGTTGCCGAAGGAGAGGACTACGACGAGGATCCCGGGCCCGATGGTGAAGATGACGGCGGCGGCCAGGAGGATGCGCCCCACCCACTTGGTGAGCGAGTCCGAAAGCCGTCGGGAGGGCATCGCGGTCACCGATTGGGTCTGTGCTCCGTTGCCGTGCGTCATAGCATCGCCTTCTTGAGTCGCTGCGTACCCACGATCGCGATCGCGGCCGCGAGCACGAGCGCTGCTGCGACGACGAGGATGGTGCCCGAGGCGGCTGCGCCCTCGTTGTCGAACATGATGAAGATCTGTCGGTGGATGAGGCTTGCCAAGAATGGGGAATCGGCCCCGCCTAGCATGACCGGTGTCACATAGAACCCGATCGAGAGCATGAAGACGAGCCCACCGGCCGCAAGGAGTCCGGGTGCGCCGAGGGGGAGAACGACAGAGGCGAGGGCCCTCGCACGGGAGGCGCCGAGGCTCTGCGCTGCGCGCACCAGATCAGGATCGATGGTTCGGAACGCAACGATGAGCGCCATGATGGCGTAGGGGAGCAGGGAGTAGAGGATGCCGATCACTACCGCAGTCGGGGTGTACATGAGGTCGACCTTGCCCTCGGTGAAGGGGAGAGCCTCCCAGATCCGGCTGAGCACGCCGTTGGCCTGAAGGATGATGCTCATGGCGTAGTTCTTGATGACCACGCCCATGAGAAACGGGATGAAGACTGCCGTCCAGAGGATCGCTTGGACTATGCGGTTCTTGTTGACGTGCAGGGTCCACGCGATGGCGGAGCCCAAGATGAGCGCGAGCAGCGTCACGACGAGGCTGTCGCGGAAGGTGATGATGAGGGCGCGGCGCTGGGCGTTGCTCTCAAGGAAGGCCGCATACGCCGACAGATCGAACCCGGTGCCGAGTGATTGGACGACCATGGAGATCAGCGGTGTCACGACGAACACCACGACCATGATGATGAGAGGCAGGCTCAGCAGCGGCCCGGCCCAGGGGCTCATCTCGGGTCGCCACATCTGCTGGCGTCTCGGCGCCGCATCTGTGCTTCGTTGAGCGGTGGTTGTCATTGGTCTCTCGTCCCGGGTAGGGCCCCAAGCGGCAGGCATGATCTGCCGCTTGGGGCCCTATTGAGGGCTATCCGCTGATGAACTCTAGCCAGAGCTTCTCGATGTCGGCACGGTTCGCGGCGTACCACATGAAGTCGGGCACGATCGACTGCTCGAAGTTGGCCGGCCAGTCGGGCAGGCGCTCCGCGACCGCACTCTCCATGTGGTTGAACGCGTCGAGGTTCGAGATGCCGTAGGACATCTCGGTGGCCCACTTGGCCTGACCCTCTGCGTTGGCCGCGATGGATTCAATGAGAGCCCACGCCGCGGCCTCGTTCGGGGCGCCGTTCACGACGAACCACTGACCGGGCTCGTAGACTGCGCCGTCCCAGCTGATGGACAGGTTGGTCCCCTGGTCGAGCACGTTGTACGAGCGGCCACTCCAGAGCAGGCCCATGACCACTTGCTCGTCAATCATGATCTGCTCCATCTGGTTTCCGGCGGAGTACCAGACCTTGACGGAGTCCTTGATCGTTGCCAGCTTCGCGAAGGCGCGGTCAAGGTCCATGGGGAACATATCCTGTGGCGCCACTCCGTCTGCCGCGAGAGCGTAGGTGAGCGCAATGAGCGGGCGATCGATCATGGCGCGGTCGCCGGGGAAGTTGGCGAGATCGAAGAACTCTTGAGGGTTCGTCGGGCACGCCGCTGCTGCGTCGAGGTTGCAGCCGGTCACGAATGCGTTCGCGCTGTAGGTCATGCCGTACTCGGTGAGCTTCTCGGCCGGTACATACTGCTCCAAGCGCTGGCGCACATCGTCAGGCATCGCCGCCGCGTAGCCCTCGTGGTACGCGACAAACGCACCGCTGGGGTCGAGTGCGTCGATCGCATCCCATTCGATTCGGTTCGCGGAGGTCATCGCTCCGAGGCGCGCTACCTGTTCGCCGGGTGCGTCAACGAACTGCACCGTGACTCCCGTGTCCGCGGTGAATGGATCGGTGAGGTGCTCAACCGTTGCCTCGGTGAAGCGTCCGCCCCATCCACCAACGATGAGGTTGCCGCTGATATCACCGGAGGGTTCAGGTGTGGGGTCTGCTCCACCCGTGCAACCGACGAGCAGACCGGCGATGGCGAGTCCCGCGACAGCCGTCGCAGTGATTCGTCTCTGGGTCGTCATTGTTTCTGCTCCTTCGCAGTTTGTGATTCACAGAGTGGAAATGCACAAGCTGAGCAACTCCACTACATGGACTGTATAACATGACTTCACGATATGTGAAGTGATATCGTCGAGCTTTAGCAGTCAAGGCGTTGACACGGCGCGAGAAGTTCGTGAGGAGGAGTTGAACTGTGGGGTACTATCCGATGACTACGAGCGAAGACCCCATCAGTCCACGAGAGGGTGCGGTAATTGGAGACCACTGAGACAGACCATGTCTCCCAGGATCAGCAGATGCTCTTAGGGAAGCGCGTTCGAGAGATTCGGGTATCACGCGGAATGTCACTTCGAAAGCTCGCCGAGGTGTCCAACGTCAGTGCGTCATTCCTGAGTCAGCTAGAGAGGGGCGCTTCAGGTGCGAGCGTGGCAACACTCATAGAGATCTCAACCGCACTGAGGGTGTCACTCGCGGACCTCTTCGCAAACGGGCAATCCGCGATCGCCCACCTCATTGCAAAGAGCGACCGACCGGTGCTTGACGCGCAGTTCGGCTACAGGAAGACACTGCTCACGCAACGAGCAGACTCACCGATGGAGATCTACGGCGGTGAATTCGCGGTGGGGGGATCCACGGGGCCGCATCCCTACGTGCACGGCAACGCCTTCGAGGTCATAGTCGTCGTCTCGGGAACCATCCTCTTGCAGCTTGACAAGCAATACTTCTCGATGAGCAGCGGCGACAGCATCGAATTCCAGAGTTCCACACCCCATCGAGTCGAGAATCAAGGAGACGTGCCCGCCGAGCTCTTCTGGATCGTGTCGCCAACGGGCGACGAAGTGCGATTCGTCAACACCGACTAGACAAAGTCGTAGGCGCTCTCAAGACTGTGCGGGATGCCGACCGGGCGCAGAGCCTCCGGACTGCTGCCACCAGAACGAGACACCGCCGTTGTGCGCCATGGGTCCATTCTGTGGGGGTCAGAGGCGTCGCAGAGGGGGATGGAGGGCCGCTCCTCCACAGCGTTGAGCCCCGTTCCGTTGTCCACCGGTGGCGCGACTCTCACGACATCAGCGAGCCGAGGGCTGGCATCCTGAAATCACCTGAGCGACACTGGAAGGGTGCTCACCATGAACGAACCGCAGATCTGGACCATGATCGGGGTCTTCAGCGCGCTCATGTTGGGGATGCTGACCATCGTGTCGACCCTGTTCGTGCGGGTCGTGCGCGCCGAGATCGGCGGGCTGCGCCACGAGCTCTTGGGTGAGATTCGCGGTGAAGTCGGCACCTTGCGCGGTGAGATGGGACGGGAATTCGGCAGCATCCGCGGTGAACTGCAGAGCCTCAACAGCAAGGTCGACGGACTCGACCGCGATGTTCAGCTGCTGATGAACCGCGAGTTCGGCAAAGAGCGCGACTGAACTGATCTGACCCGCGCTGAGCCGACCGCGACCGACCCCACCCGTGCTAGTCGCGCAGGATGGCGAGCAGCCGCAGAATCTCCAGGTACAGCCAGACGACGGTGATCATGATGCCGAACGCGGCCGTCCAGGCGTACTGGCGCGGGGCGCCACGCTCGACACCGGTCTTGATCGAGTCGAAGTCGAGCACGAGAGAGTACGCGGCCAGCAGGATCACCAGGATGCCGAGGATCAGCCCCAGCGGGATGCCCATGAGGGTCACGTCGCTGCGCAGCCCGAACATGCCCTGGGTGACGCCGGTCGCCATGAGGACGATGTTGATGAGCGAGAACGCCAGGTAGCCGAGCAGCGCCACCATGAACACCTTCGTGGCGCGTTTCGAGGCGCGAACCTTGCCGCTCATGAACAGGGCCAGCGTGATGCCGACCACCGCGAGGGTGCCGAACACGGCCTGCGGAACGATCCCGTCGAACAGGCTCGAGTACATGAACGAGATTCCGCCGACGAACACGCCCTCCACTGCGGCGTAGGCGAGCACCAGGGCGGGCGACACCGTCTTCTTGAAGATGTTCACGAACGCGAGCACCGTGCCGACGATGAGCGCGGGCAGCCACAGGGCGGGAACGAACCAGCCGATCGCCGCCCCGACGACGAGCACGCCGAAGCTCACCGCGATCTTCACGATGGTGTCCTCGTACGACATGCGGTCCGTCTCGACCGGGGTGGCCGAGGGGCGCTCGTACAGGTCGTTCAGCTCCTCGACGCTCAACTGGGAGGGGCGCGCCAACTGGGCGGCCTTCGTCGCGCTCGCGGTGAACGCGGGGGAGTTGTTGAAGACGGGGTTTGACGAGGCCATGGGGTCCCTTCGGCTCAGGTTGGTGAGTACACCAAATCTAGCCGGTCGGGCCACGCCTTTGCTGAGCGTTTTCGCCCGGATGCGCCCGTGTTCGTCGACCGCGTAGCGTGGTGCTGTGACCCAGCCGAAGCATCCGCTCGTCATCGCCCACCGCGGGGCGAGCGGCTACCGCCCCGAGCACTCGCGGGCCGCCTACCTGCTCGCGATCGAGCAGGTGGCCGACGCGATCGAGCCCGACATCGTGCCGACGAAGGACGGCGTGCTCGTCGTGCGCCACGAGAACGAGATCAGCGAGACGACGGATGTCGCCGAGCGGCCCGAGTTCGCCCACCTGCGCATGACCAAGACCGTGTTCGGTCACGAGTTCACGGGGTGGTTCACCGAGGACTTCACCTGGGACGAGTTGTCGACCCTGCGGGTGCGCGAGCGTCTGCCGCAGCTTCGGCCCGACAGTGCGGCCTTCGACGGGCAGGAGCCGATTCAGCGCTTGGCCGACGTGTTCGAGCTGCTCGATGACACCGACCTCACCCTGGTCGCCGAGCTGAAGCACGCCAGCTACTTCGAACACATCGGGCTGCCGCTGGATGAGCTGTTCGCGGCGGAGGCGGAGCGTGCGGGCTGGGCGCGGGGGCGGCGACTCGTCGTCGAATGCTTCGAGACGCGGGTGCTGCGGCAGTTGCACGAGCGGGGGCTCGAGGCGACGAACGTGTTCCTCATCGACCAGAGGGGTGCGCCGCTCGACGAGTTCGTCGCTCACGGGCCAGCAGCGAAGCAGTTCGCCGACTATCTCACCGATGAGGGGCTCGCGGGGCTGGCGGCATCCGGATTCGTCGACGGGGTGAGCTTTGAGCGGCACCTGCTCATCGACGACCCGAGCGACGCGGTCCCACGCCTCAGCGACCTCGTCTCGCGGGCGAAAGCGTTTGGCCTCCTCACCTATCTGTGGACGCTGCGCCCCGAGAACCACTTCCTGCTGCCCGCCCACCGCACCGGTGAACCCGGTGAGCTGGGCGACTGGGAGGCCGAGTTCCGCCTGTTCCTCGACAGCGGCATCGACGGCGTCTTCGCCGACCACCCCGACCTGGCGGTGCGCATCCGGGAGCAGTTCACCCGCTGACATCGGGAACAGCGTGCGCGTCTGAGGCGCCGCCTAGAATCGAAGGGCCATGAGCTTCGTTCCCGAGATACTCGACGATTCGCCGCTGCTCGACGGGCTCAACCCGCCCCAGCGCGCCGCGGTCGAGCACCGGGGCGAGGCGCTGCTCATCGTCGCCGGCGCCGGGTCGGGCAAGACGAGCGTGCTCACCCGCCGCATCGCCCACCTCATCGCCACGAAGGATGCCTGGCCGAGCCAGATCCTCGCGATCACCTTCACGAACAAGGCGGCCGCCGAGATGCGCGAGCGGGTCGAAACGCTCATCGGCGGGGCGGCGGAGGGCATGTGGATCTCCACCTTCCACTCGGCGTGCGTGCGCATCCTGCGCCGCGAAGCGGAATCGCTCGGCTACGGCCGCAGCTTCACCATCTACGACTCGGCCGACTCGCGCGCCCTCATCAAGCGGCTCATCAAAGACGTGGATGCCGACACCTACGGCTTCACGGTCAGCAGCGTCGCGGGCCGCATCTCCAAGGCGAAGAACGAGCTGCAAGACGCCGACCGCTACGCGCGGGACGCGAACTTCGACGACCCCGCGGAGGCGGTGTTCACCGACCTGTTCCGCAGCTACGAGAAGGAGCTGGCCAGGGCGAACGCGTTCGACTTCGATGACCTCATCGCGCAGACGGTGTACCTGTTTCGGGCGTTCCCGAAGGTGGCGGCGCTGTACCAGCGCCGGTTCCGGCACATCCTCGTGGACGAGTACCAGGACACCAACCACGCTCAGTACGCCCTCATCCGTGAGCTGACCCGGGCGCCGAGACCCGAAGACCTTGTTGGTGCGGTGGGCTTCGACGGGCAGCCGCTCAAGGTTCTCGACAAACCACTGCCACCTTCCTCGCTGACCGTAGTGGGGGACTCCGACCAGTCGATCTACGCGTTCCGGGGCGCCGACATCCGCAACATCATCGAGTTCGAGCGCGACTACCCGAGCGCGCGGGTCATTCTGCTCGAGCAGAACTACCGCTCGACCCAGAACATCCTGAGCGCCGCGAACGCGGTCATCGCCAACAACTTCGACCGCAAGGACAAGAAGCTCTTCACCGACATCGGTGACGGCGAGAAGCTCGTCGGCTACACGGGCTACAGTCAGCACGACGAGGCGCAGTTCATCGCCGACGAGATCGTCGAACTGCGCGCCGACGGCATCGACTACCGCGACATGGCGGTGTTCTACCGCACCAACGCGCAGACGCGTGCGCTGGAGGAGATCTTCATCCGCGCGGCGATCCCCTACCGGGTGCTCGGCGGCACCAAGTTCTACGAGCGGGCCGAGATCAAAGACGTGCTCGCCTATCTGATCACGATCGCGAACCCGGCCGATCCGATGGCACTGCGGCGCATTCTGAACGTGCCCAAGCGCGGTATCGGCCCGGCGACCGAGGCGGCGCTCCAGGCCTATGCCGACTCGCACGAGGTGACGCTGCGGGATGCGCTGGGTCACGCCGGTGAGCTGGGTCTCGGCCCGAAGGTGACGTCGGCGATCGCTACCCTCGCCGACACGCTCGACGAGGTGACGGCGCGGGCCGAGACGGCGTCGGTGGGGGATGTCGTGACGATGCTCGTGGAGCGCACCGGCTACATCAACGTGCTGCGGATGAGCCGCGACCCACAGGACGAGGCTCGTGCGGAGAACGTGGAGGAGTTCATCGCGGTCACCCGGGAGTTCCAGCGCAACAACCCGGAGGGCACGCTGCTCGACTTCCTCACCGAGGTGTCGCTCGTGGCCGCCGCGGATGAGCTCGACGACTCGAGCGGCACCGTCTCGCTCATGACCCTGCACACGGCGAAGGGGCTCGAGTTCGAGGTCGTGTTCCTCACCGGTGTCGAGGAGGGGCTGCTGCCGCACCAGATGTCGGCGGGCGAGCCGGGCGGCCCCGCCGAGGAGCGTCGCCTGTTCTACGTCGGCATCACGAGAGCGCGGCGGCGCCTCTACCTCTCGCTCGCGATGACCCGCGCCCAGTTCGGCGATGTCGCGGTAGCCCTGCCCTCCCGCTACCTGCAGGAGATCCCGGCAGAACTCATCGAGTGGCGCCAATCGCCGGGAATGGCGAACTCCTTCGGTGGCACGCGCTCGCGGGCGCTCAACGCGCGCCCGGGCGCGTTCGGCGCGGAGAGCGGCCTCGGCTACGCGCTCGAATCTGGGGGTCCAGGTGCAACGGCGCGGGCCCGTGCCGCCGCGAAGGCTGCCGAGAAGCCGAAGACCGAGTGGGCCAACCGGGTGACGGCCTCGGTGCGCGACAATGGTGACCTGCGCCTGGTGGTCGGTGACCGCATCCGCCACGACGACTTCGGCGAGGGCAGCGTGACCTCGGTGACCGACAACGGCGCCAAGTCGGTGGCAGAAGTGACCTTCGACTCCGCGGGCCGCAAGCGACTGCTCGTCAAGATCGCGCCGATCGAGAAGCTCCCGTGAGTTGGCGGCTCGGTGACGTTGACGGCGGGATAGCCGAGGCGCTCGCGAAACTACGCGAATCGTTCAAGCTCAGCGAGGACTTTCCGCCCGAGGTGGAGGCCGAGGCGCTCGCCGCGATCGACCGGCTGAGGATGCCCGAGCTGGATCACACCGACATCCCCTTCGTCACCATCGACCCGCTCGGCGCCACCGACCTCGACCAGGCGATGTTCCTTGAGCGCGACGGCGACGGCTACCGGGTCTGGTACGCGATCGCCGACGTGGCCGCGTTCGTCGAACTGGGGGGTCTGCTCGACGCCGAAGCGCGGCGCCGCGGCCAGACCGTGTATGCACCCGACGGACGTATGCCGCTGCATCCGGTGTCGATCAGTGAGGATGCGGGGTCGCTGCTGCCCGGCCTCGACCGCAGCGCCTACATGTGGCAGTTCGGGCTGGATGCGCAGGCGCGCCTGGCCACGATCGGTCTTGAGCGAGCGCGGGTTCGCAGTCGGGCCCAGCACGATTACGAGGGGGTGCAGTGGCTCATCGACCAGGGTGGGGCGGATGAGTCGCTGCAGCTGCTGCGGGAGATCGGCGAGAAGCGCATCGTGCTGGAGCGTGAGCGGGGCGGTGCGAGCCTGCGCCGCGCCGACACCGAGGTGCTGGAGAAAGACGGCCAGTACTCGCTCGAGCTGCGCGAGCCGCTGCCCTGTGAGGCGTGGAACGCGCAGATCTCGCTGCTGACCGGAATGGCGGCGGCGCAGCTCATGCTGGAGGGCGGGGTCGGCATCCTGCGCACCATGCCGCCGGCCGATGAGGAGTCGATCGCGCGGTTCCGGCGACAGGCGGCGGGTCTGGGCACGCCGTGGCCGAAGGACGTGGAGTACGGCGAGTACCTGCGTCGACTCGACCCGGCCAACCCCCGGCACCGGGCAATCACGCAGGCTGCGGCGTCGCTGTTCCGCGGCGCCGGGTACACCGCATTCGATGGTGAGGCTCCACAGAACTCGATGCAGGCGGCGATCGCGGCCCCCTATGCGCACGCGACGGCGCCGCTGCGCAGGCTCGTCGACCGGTTCGTGCTGCTCGTCTGTGAGGCGCTCGCGAATGGGCGCGAGGTGGATGCCGCGGTGCGTGAAGCCCTGCCGACGCTGCCGGGCCTCATGGCGTCGAGCGACGGCCGGGTGAGCCAGTTCGAGGCGGCGGCGGTCAACACGATCGAGGCGGCGGTGCTCGCTCACCGGGTCGGTGAAGTGTTCGAGGTGACGGTGATCGCACTGAGGAACGGGGGAGGTACGGTGCAGCTCGTGGAGCCAGCCGTGACGGCGGTGTGCGATGGGGATCTGAAGAACGGCACGACGGTTCGCGCTCGCCTGGTGGAGGCGGATGTTGCGATGGGACTCGTGCGGTTCGAGGTGGTTCCCTGACTCAGGGTGACTGCCGCGAGGGCACCTCGCCGGTGCTGCCGCAGCGACGCGTCGGAGGCGCCGCCTGAGAAGGACTAGGATTCTACGTGGCCCTCATGTCGGTCACCGCCCAGCGGGTTCGAGAGCGGCCTCCTTTCCCCTCCAGCGACGCGCATTGGAATGACCTGTGGATCTTTTCGAGTATCAAGCCAGGGATCTCTTCGAGGAGTACGGGGTTCCCGTGCTGCCCGGCATCACCGCCGACACCCCTGAGGAGGCGAAGGCTGCGGCGGCGCTCATCGGTGGCACGGTGGTGGTGAAGGCCCAGGTTAAGGTGGGCGGTCGCGGCAAGGCCGGCGGTGTGAAGGTTGTGCACAGCCCGGATGAGGCTGCGGCGGCGGCGGAGGCCATTCTCGGTCTCGACATCAAGGGTCACGTGGTGCGTCGCGTGATGGTGGCCGCGGGGGCGAAGATCGCGAAGGAGTACTACTTCTCGATTCTGCTCGACCGCGCCAATCGTTCGTACCTCTCGCTCGCGAGCGTCGAGGGTGGCATGGAGATCGAGGAGCTCGCGGTGGAGCGCCCCGAGGCTCTCGCGAAGATCGAGGTGAACCCGCTGACCGGTGTTGATGCGGCGAAGGCGCGCGAGATCGCGGTCGCTGCCGGGTTCACAGGTGACCTGGTGGACGAGGTTGCCGACGTGTTCGTGAAGCTCTACAACGTGTACAAGGGTGAGGATGCGACGCTCGTCGAGGTGAATCCACTCGTGCTCACGGAGGACGGCACACTGCTCGCCATCGACGGCAAGGTGTCGCTGGACGACAACGCCGAGTTCCGTCACCCGGCTCATGCCGAGCTCGAGGATGCGGCATCCGCTGACCCGCTCGAGGCGAAGGCGAAGGCGGCCGACCTCAACTACGTGAAGCTGGACGGCGAGGTCGGTGTCATCGGCAATGGTGCGGGGCTCGTCATGAGCACCCTCGACGTGGTCGCCTACGCGGGTGAGAAGCACGGTGGCGTGAAGCCGGCGAACTTCCTCGACATCGGTGGCGGCGCCTCGGCGGAGGTCATGGCGGCTGGCCTTGATGTGATCCTGGGCGACAGCCAGGTGAAGAGCGTTTTCGTGAACGTGTTCGGCGGCATCACCGCGTGCGACGCTGTGGCCAACGGGATCGTCGGTGCGCTTGAGAAGCTCGGGGATGCGGCGAACAAGCC
>DAOMOV010000014.1:14875-19613 GCA_035444505.1 Terrimesophilobacter sp. | reverse complement strand
GCGCCACCGCGTGGAGCACACAGGCCTGCTACCGCGCCGACTCGCTCGCACACGGAGCCGCCCTCATCGACCACATCCTCACCGCCGCCGATCAGCACGCGCTCAGCCCCGACATCGACCTGCACCCTGAAGCCATCAACGTGCGCGTTCTCCACCTCGACGACGGGCGCATCCCCGCAAACACAGCGGCCTTCGCGGCCACCGTCTCTGCGAAGGCCGTCGGTCTCGGTCTGCGCGCAGACCCCAGCCTGGTCCAGAGCGTAGGCATCGCCGTCGCCCAACACACCAGCGTTGATACGAGGCCATTCTGGATGGCCGCCCTCGGCTACGACGACATCGGCGACGAAGACGCCGGCGACCCGTTGTGCCGAGGCCCCTATCTCGCTTTCCACCCGTGGCTCGATCGCACCGGTAGGGACCGCACCCACATCGACGTCTCCGTGCCGGCCGACCAGACCGAGGCACGAGTCGCCGCCGCACTCGCCGCCGGCGGTCGCCTCGTCGACGACACCAAGGCGCCCCAGTGGTGGACCATAGCCTCCCCCGACAACCACGGAATCGACATCGCCGCCTGGACCGACAGCCACGATTGACCCACCGCCCACATAGGCTGGAAGCATGCCCGACGTGCTCGAAGACACCCGCGTGCGGGAACACAGCGCCCTCGACACGCCCTGGGTGACGATCGTGCACAACGACCCCGTCAACCTCATGTCGTACGTCACCTTCGTGTTCACCAGCTACTTCGGGCATCCACCCGCCGAGGCCGAGCGGCTCATGCTGCAGGTGCACCTCACCGGCAAAGCCGTTGTCGCCACCGGCCCCCGCGAAGAGATGGAGCGCCACGTCGAAGCCATGCACGGGTTCGGCCTCTGGGCGACCCTCCAGAAGGCCGACGAGTGAAGGGCTTCCGCCGAGAGGGAGACGGGTCGGTAGTCGCCCTCATCGACCCCGCCGAGGTCGCCGTGGTCAGCGACCTCGCCGACCAGCTGCGCATCCTGCTCACCAACGACTCCGACACCGACCCGGCCCTCCTGCGTCTCCTCCCCGACGCGTACCCGGAGGATCAGGATGCGTCGGCCGAGTTCCGGCGCTACACCCACGACTCGCTCGTCGGCCGCAAACTCGCCGGGGCCACCACCGTCATCGAGACGCTCGCCGCGGCGGAAGAGAACAGTGCCGACGACACCGACCACCTGATGCTCAGGCTCACCCACGACCAGGCCGTGGCGTGGCTCACGACCCTAACTGACATCCGCCTCACCCTCGCAATACGGATGGGGATTGTCGAGGACGACCAGCGCTCCGACGACGTGATCCTGCAGGACCTCTACGACTGGCTCGGCTTCGTGCAGAACGCCCTCGTCGAAACACTGGCGGACTGACGTGCACGACATCCCGTACGACGAATTCGAGCGACTCGTCATCGACGAACTAGACCAGTTGCCCGACGACATGGTTGAGGGTCTCGACAACGTCATCTTCGTCGTCGAGGATCGCCCCGAGGACGGCTCGCTCGATCTCCTCGGACTCTACGACGGGGTGGCCCTCACCGACCGCGGCCAGTACGGATTCGGGGAGCTGCCCGACAGGATCATCCTGTACCGGGAACCCCTCCTCGACATCGCCGAGGACCTCGACGATCTCAAAGACCAGATCCACGTGACCCTCGTGCACGAGATCGCCCACTTCTACGGCATCGACGACCAGCAGCTGCACGAGCTCGGCTGGGCGTGAAGTCAACCCAACGAGCGCCGCCACTCGTCGAAGGCGAGGGAGCAGACGCTCCGAAGGGATCCACGTCATGATCGCTCGACCCATGTCAAGAATCACCCCACTGCTCGCGGTACCAGCCCTGCTCGTCGGGCTGCTCTCCGCATGCTCCGTCGGCGCCCCCACCGTGCCCGGCGACCCCGCCGAAACGAGCGGGCCGGCACCCGAGCCCGGCTCGTCGACTACAGACACCGGGTGCCTCCTCAACAAGACCTGGCACCTCGACATCGATGACATGGCCGAGCAGCTCGCGCTCGAATTCACGAACCTCGGGATGCCCGTCGTTGACCTCGACGGGTTCGGCAACCACGGCCTCGAGTTCACCGAGGAGGGGCTTGCGACGAGCACCGTCGATGTCACTTTCGACCTGCTGCTCGCACCTGAGAGCGCGCCGACATCGACCACACGACTACGACAGTTCGGCTCCGCATACGGGGACTGGGCGTGGCTTGCCGGGAGCGAAAGCATCGGCTTCAGCAACTGGGTTAGCGACGTGAAACTTGAGATGGCGATCGAAGTCGGTGGCGTGTTCCAGAACCCCATCGCCACCGACCTGCCAATTACCGACATGAGCGGCAGCGACATGACCGTGACGTGCTCCGGTGACCGGCTGGAAACCCAACCCGAAGGCAGCCCCTTCGTGCAGCGGTGGGACGCGCAGGGCTCCTAAAGGTCCCGAGCCCCGCTGACGGCAACCTCGTTGCCGTCGAGAACAGTGTCGGCCAACGACTTCGGGTCCTCCCGGTCGATGAACGCCTGCTCCTGCGCAGCCCAGTCCTCCCACCGGTCCGCCCACGAGTCGCCGTCGCGGGCGCGCACGCGCTCACGCCGCGTCGCCTCGTCGAGCTCCACCCACACCGCGTGCGCCGCAAGCGCCCGGTTCGCGCGACTCAGCGCACCACAGCCCTCGATGAGCACCGGACGTGACGGGTTGAGCACATGCCACTCCGCCGGTTCACCGGCAGCCCAGTCCCACCTCTGCCACCGCCGAATCTTCGCCGCAAGAATGTGGTCGTGCACGTGCTGGCTGCCCGCATCGAGACCGTCCCAGCCCGGATACAGGTCATCCATGCGCACCAGCTGGAACGTCGGCATCTGCGCCACCATCGCCCGGGCCAGCTCCGTCTTGCCCGACCCACTGCGCCCATCAACGAGCACCACGTCGGGGCGCTTCGGTGCACGCGGCTGGGCGCCCGCATCCCGTCCGCCTGCTCCGCTACCCGACAATGAAGTTCCAATGCCCGGTCGCGATCGCAACAGTGAGAGAGATCATCCCCACCATCAAACCAGCAACCACAACCAACCACTCGCGCCAGCCGAAAACAGAATCCCGCGCCCAGGTTCGCGGCGTCGGACCGCCGAAGCCGCGGGCCTCCATCGCCGTCGCGAGTCTGCTGCCACGGCGGATGGCGAGCACAAGCAGCGCGAACACTTGGCCGAACAGCCGGCGAATGCGCCCCCGATCCCCCACCCCTCGCGAGCGGCGGGCAAGCTCCAAGAACCGCCAGTCCTCCATGAACAGCCCCACGAGGCGCAGCCCCGCGAGCGCCCCCAGCACGAAGCGGCTCGGCACACGCCACACCTGTGCGAGCCCATCAGCCAGATCAGTGGGATCGACCGTGATGAACAGCACCACCGCGGGCAGGCCGATCGCGAGCACCCGCAGCGCCGTGGCGAGGGCCAGCTCGATTGAACCGTCACTGACGCGAATCGCCAACCACTCGAAGTAGACCACCCCCGACGCCTGCCCGTACAGCAGGATCGTCACACCCGTGAGGGGCGCGGCGATCCACACCGGCAGGGTGCGCAGCCAGAACTCGCGCCACCGCACCCCCAGAAAGGGCAGCAGAACCAGCTCAAGCAGCAGAGCCGTGCCTGCCGACACCCAGTCGATCGTCAATACCAGGCACGCTGCGAGCAGCAGCGCTGCGGCGAGTTTCGCCACCGGGTTGATCTGTTCGAACGGATGCCGCGGGCCAGCCGCGGTGCTCGGGGCATCCGTGTTCTCGGGCCCCACTGGCTCGGTCACAGCAGCACCTGCCGGTCGGCGAGTGCCTCGACGAAGAGCTCGTCGTGACTCGCGGCGACGACCGCGCTGCCCGTGTCGACGAGCTCGGCGAGGAGGGTGAGAAGCTCTTGCCAGGTTTGGGAGTCCTGCCCGAACGTGGGCTCGTCGAGCACGAGCACGCGCGGGCGGGTGGCGAGAACCGTCGCAACACTGAGCCTGCGCTTCTCACCGCCCGAGAGCGTGTACGGGTTCGCGGCCGCGAGCGTCTCGAGACGCAGTCGCTGCAGCAGCGCGTCAACGCGCCTCGTGACCTCGGCGTCAGGGAGCCGCAGTGCGCGCGGCCCGATCGCGAGTTCGTCGCGAACGCGGGAGGTGAGGAACTGGTGCTCGGGCTCCTGAAAGACCGTGCCGATGCGAGTGAGCAGATCACGCGACTTCCACCGAATCGGGCTCACCGCCGCGCTCCCCCGCAACTCCTCACTCGCGACCACCTGACCGCCCAGCGGAGGCAGCAGACCCGCGAGGGTGAGCGCGAAAGTCGTCTTACCCGAACCGTTGGGTCCCGTGATCGCCGTTGTCGTCCCCGCCGCAGCCTCCAGCTCCAGTCCCGAACGCACCACGGAGTCACGCCCCACCGAGAGCTCGCGCGCGGTGAGCAGCGGCCCCCCAACCGACCGTGCGCGCTCCGGAACCGCGGGCGGGAAGGCCGGCACCCACACCCCCGCCGCGGCCAACTCCTCCCCCCGGGAGGCGAGCACGGCATCCGGTGACCCGTCGGCGAGCAGCCCGCCATCGGGCGAGAGCACGATCACCCGTGTCACGAGCGGAAGCCACACGCCCACCCGGTGCTCGACCACCACGAACGTGGCGCCCGTGGCGTCGAGGACCCGGCCCACGGCATCCCGAACCTCGGTCACACCCACCGGGTCGAGGTTCGCGGTCGGCTCTTCGAGCAGC
>DAOMOV010000014.1:11822-14831 GCA_035444505.1 Terrimesophilobacter sp. | reverse complement strand
GGAGCCGCTGCTTCTGACCCCCCGACAGGTGCGACGTCGACCGGTCGAGGGCTACATCGAGACCCACCGCGTCGAGGGCGTGCGTCACGCGACGCCACGTCTCCTCACGCGGAACCCCAAGGTTCTCGCAGCCGAACGCCACATCATCACCCACGCGGGCGAGAATGACCTGACTGTCGGGGTCCTGCAGCACAAGCCCCGCACGCCCCCGCGACTCAGCGGGCGGCGCACCATCGAGCAGCAGCTGGCCCTCCGACTCGCCCTCCTCATCACCCCCGAGCACCCCCGCGAGGGCGTGCATGAGCGTCGACTTGCCGGAGCCCGACGCACCGAGCAGCAGCACCCGCTCCCCCGCCCCGATGTCGAACGAGAGGTCACGCAGAGCCCAGCGCGTGCGAGAGGAGTGCCGCCAGCCCCACCCGCGAGCGCTCACGCGCGCGGGCGGAACCGGCGACGACTTGGTCATACTCAGACGCGGACCGTGGTCTCGCGACCCGACGCGAAGCGATCAAGCGCACCCGTCTTCGCGAGTGCCCTCACGGCAAGCCACGACAGCACACCCGCAATGACGGCACCCGAGACGATCGACGACACCGTGTACACGGTCATGAAGAGCACGTCCGCGCCCGGGTACCAGACGATCAGCTCGAACACGGCCTTCGCAATACCCGCGCCGATGCCGGCGAGGATCGCCGCACCGAGGCGCCAATTGAGGTAGAAGAACACGGCAAAGACGAGCTCGGCTCCCAGACCCTGCACAAGCCCACTGACGAGCACCGTCGCACCGTACTGGCCGCCGAGGAGAGCCGACACGCTCGCCGCGACGAACTCGCCGAAGAGCGCCGCCCCCGGCTTGCGGATCACGAGAGCGACCAGCACCCCCGCGAAAAGCCACATGCCCCCATCGAGGGCCTGCAGGCCGGGCAGGAGCGCCTTGAGTGGGGCGGTGACACCGTCGTGGGCGATGTTCCAGACGAAGAAGACGACACCGCTCGCCACGGCGATGACGCTCGCGACGACGATATCGACGACCCGCCAGCGGTAGCCGCGCTTCGAGGCGGTGGTGGTTGGTGTTGCTGACATGACGTGCCTTTCTGTTGAACGGCACGGGTTAGAGATTTCTGCCTCCCTGCGCTGGCATGATCCAGATCAGGTTCGACGGTCGAAGCTTCGATCAGCTTCCTCTCAGCCCGGCTCACCGGACTCCCGTGTACGCCACGAGTATAGCCGTGACAGTCTTGAGTCATGGACTTCCGGATCTTCATCGAACCGCAGCAGGGCGCCAGCTACGACGACCAGCTCGCTCTCGCCCACACCACCGAACGGCTCGGCTTCGACGGGTTCTTCCGCAGCGACCACTACCTCGGCATGGGCAAGGGCGACGGGATGCCGGGTCCCACCGACTCGTGGACGACCCTCGCCGCCCTCGCGCGCGAGACGACACGCATCCACCTCGGCACGCTCGTGTCGAGCGCCACCTTCCGCCACCCGGGGATTCTCGCGATCCAGGTCGCCCAGGTCGACGAGATGTCGGGTGGACGCGTCGAACTCGGCCTCGGCACGGGCTGGTTCGAGAAGGAGCACGCCGCGTACGGCATCCCGTTTCCGTCGAAGCGGTTCCGGATGCTCCAGGAACAGCTCGAGGTCATCACTGGTCTCTGGTCGACCCCGGTAGGCTCACTATTCAACTACGCGGGCAAGCACTACACCCTCACCGACTCCCCCGCGCTGCCCAAGCCGGTTCAGTCGCCGCTGCCGATCATCATCGGTGGGAGCGGGGTGTCGAAGACTCCGGCGCTCGCGGCGCGGTTCGCCGCCGAGTACAACACCACGTTCGGTGACGTTGCGGAGTTCGCGCCCCGCATCGCACGAGTGCGCGAGGCGTGCGAGGCCCAGGGCCGCGACCCCGACGACCTTGTGCTATCCATGCCCGGCACGGTCGCGATCGGCGCAACCAGGGCGGATGCCGACCGTCGCGCTGAGAAGATCGGTCGCACCGTTGAGTCGGCCGCCGCTGGTGGCTTCGCTGGCACGCCCGCCGACGTGGTTGACCGCATCGGCTTCCTCCGCGACCTCGGCATCACCCGCGTCTACTTCCAGGTGCTCGACATTCACGACCACGACCAGTTGGAGCTGCTCGCGAGCGACGTCATCCCTCACTTCGCTTGAGGGCCCGCATCTTCTGCGGGTGGTGTGCGCCGCATCCCGCCGCGCGGCGCCGAACCGAGGAGTGTCGCGGGCCCGATGACGCCGCGGCCGAACCTGCCGGTGAGCGTGTCAATGGTTCGTTCGGCGTCGCGCCACCCGTCGTCATCGCTCCAGAGGCCGGGCTGTGAGGCATCCGCGCTGAGCTGCTCGACGCGCACACCGATGAGCCGCACGGGTCGGTGCTGGCCGAGGGCGTCGTAGAGTGCGCGAACCTCGTCATAGATGCGCCGCCCCAGGTCGGTGGGTTCGGACAGGGTGGTGGACCGGCTGATCGTGGTGAAGTCGTTATAGCGCAGCTTGAGCACGACGGTGCGGCCCGTGACGCCGTGGGCCCGCAGCCGAGCGGCGACCTTCGTGGAGTGGCGCAGCAACTCTCGGTGCAGTACGCCTGCGTCGGTGACGTCGTAGTCGAAGGTGACCTCGTGCCCGACGCTTTTCTCGACCGTGTCTGGAGTGACGCGGCGGGGGTCGATGCCGTGCGCGAGACTGTGCAGTTTAGCGGCACCGGCCTTGCCGACGGCGCGCTCGAGCGAGGCGATCGGGGTGCCGGCGACATCGGCGATCGTGTGCAGTCCGCGGTCCCGCAGCACTTTCTCGGTCACCGAGCCGACCCCCCACAGTGCGCTCACCGGCAGCGGATGCAGGAAGGCGATCGTGCCGTCGCGGGGCACGACGAGCAGTCCGTCGGGTTTCGCCATGCCTGAGGCAACCTTCGCAACAAACTTGGTTGCGGCGGCGCCGACGGAGGCGGTGAGCCCGGTCTCCTCGTGAACGCGGCGGCGGATGAGCGTGCCGATAGTG
>DAOMOV010000014.1:0-11794 GCA_035444505.1 Terrimesophilobacter sp. | reverse complement strand
GCGCCCCTGACACGTCGAGGAAGGCCTCGTCGATGCTGAGCGGTTCGACGAGGGGTGTGACGTCGTGGAAGATGCGCTGCACGAGCGCCGAGTACTTGGTGTACTTCTCGAAGTGGGGTTCGAGCACGATGACGTTCGGGTACAACGAGCGGGCCCGCGCGAGGGTGGTGGCGGAGCGGATGCCGTACCGCCTCGCCGGGTAGTTGGCCGCGGTGACGACCGACCGTGGTGAGTCGTGGGCGACGACCACCGGCTTGTCGGCGAGTTCGGGGTGGTCGAGAAGCTCTACCGAGGCGAAGAACGCGTCGAGGTCGACGTGGAGGATTGTCGCGGTCGAACTGTCGACCGTGCCGTCGCTGACGCGCCTGCTGCTGCCGTCCTGCGCTCCCACGGTCTCAGGCTAGCGCGCACCCCTGTCAGCGTGGCCGTCGGCTGGGTGGCCGGCGGGAGCATCCGCCCTGTCCTGACGCTGCTTGATGCTGCGGAGGAATTTTGCAATCGGGTAGATGGCGAAGAACACGACCATGGGGGCGCGCAGCATCGGGTTGCGGAGCCGGTGCTTGGCGTAGGTGCGGTCGAACCGGTTGACGTAGAAGGCGTAGTCGCGCGGAGAATCTTCCAGGCGGCGGGCCGACATTCCGCTGACCATGGTGGAGATGTAGGTGACTTTGAGGTTGTGCTGGGCGAGGTGGATGGAGAGGTCGATGTCCTCGTGCATGAGGTCGCTCTCGTCGCGGCACACTTCGTGGCGGATCTGCCGCCACGCGCTCGCGCGGATGGCCATGTTGCTGCCGAAGAGGAAGTGGTAGTCGCGGCTGAGTTTGAGTATGACCCTGCGGGTCTGGTCGTCGGCGCGGAGGCCGAAGCGCCGCAGCGGCATGTCGTAGTAGAGCACGGGCCCGGTGGCAGCGGCGATGGCGGCGTCGATGAAGCCGAGCTGCACCTGCTCTACCCAGTTGGGTTCGAGGATGGAGTCGGCGTCGATGCGGCCGAGCACGTCACCGGTGGCGGCGTCGAGGCCCACGTTGCGGGTGGGGATGAGTCCCTGCTCGTCGTTCTGTGCGAGGAGCGTGATGGGGGCGTTCGGGTGTTCCGCCATGACGGAGCGGACACGCTCGGCGGTGTCGTCGGTGGAGCGGTTGTCGACGACGATGATTTCGTGCGCCGGCACGGTCTGCATCACCGCGGCGAGCAGGCACGACCGAATGGCGGCCTGCTCGTTGTAAGCGGGGATGACGATGGAGACGCTGGGCAGCGGTGTTGGCACGGCTCCAATGTAGTGGGTACTCAGTGGAGGCCGCGAGTGCGGTTAAAGGTAGGACGCGTTTTGCTCCATCCACGGCAGCGGGTTGATGGGTCTGCCGCCGATGTGGATCTCGAGGTGCAAGTGAGGGCCGGTGCTGATGCCGGTGCTGCCGACTCGCCCGACGGGCTGTCCGACTCCGACGGTCTGGCCGACGCTGACCGCGATGGAACCGTACTGAAGGTGGGCATAGACGGAGATGACTTCTTGGCCGTTGATATTGTGTTTGATCCACACGTGCTGGCCGAGCGCGGAGTAGTTGCCCCGGTTGATGTCGATGACGATTCCGGCTGCGATGGATCCGACGGAGGTGCCGGCGCCGGGGTCGAAGTCGACGCCCTCGTGGAAGCTGGAGCATCCGGAGGCGCACGAGGTGCGTGGGCCGTAGTAGCTGGCGATCCGTGTTCCCTGAGCGAAGGGCCAGACGACCTGCGGGGGCTCGGTGGCGTCGTAGCCGTCTCGCTCCACGCTGACGGCCGCGGCCGCGGTGGGTACCTCGAAGCTCTGACGGGTCGAGATCTCGTGTTCGATGACCTGGGCTTCGGTGAGAGCATCGCCATAGGCGGGCAGTCCGACGCCGAGGCCGATGGTGAGGCCGATCACCGCTGCGGAGGTGGTGAGGGCTTTGACGGTTCGGGCTACGAGGTGCGCGTAGGTGAGGTGTCGAACGTTGCGACCGTTGAGAGCGGGGAGGTGGGGCCTGTGCGCGCGCGAAGCGGGCGCTGTGGAACTCTTAGTCACAGGGTGTGCATCTTCCGTGTCGGGGCGACTGGCGGTTGCCTGTCGCTCGCTTCCCCCCCTCGCGCCAGCGCGGCGGGGTTGGCGCCCCCGACAGCGGGGGCACTTAGCCTCGAGGTCGTCGTGGCCATGGGGTGCAGTACACACCATGATCGGGATGACGTCGCTGAGACTCTTCGTAAAACTATGAATGACTAATCTCTGAATACCCTGTGCGCAAGCAGAGCAATGATTGACTTTCGGATGCGTGGTGCCGGCCTCATGCACGCGAACTACTCTCGGAGCTGTTCCCGCACGCGCGGGATGACCTCCCGACCGTAGAGTTCGATGCTCGACATGAGCTGTTCGTGGGGCATGGTGCCGTTGGAGTATTTGAGGTCGAAGCGGTCGAGCCCGAGTCCCTTGACGGCGCGCACGATCTTGGCGGCGACGGTGTCGGGCGAGCCGACGAAGAGCGCCCCGTGCTTGGCTTCGTGCTCGTACTCGGCACGACTCACCGGCGGCCAGCCGCGTTCGGCGCCGATGCGGTCACGGTTCGCTTTGAAGTGCGGGTAGAGCTCTTCGAGGGCTTGCTCGTCGTTCGTGGCGATGTGCCCCGGCGAGTGCGCACCGATGGGCAGGGGATCGCTGCCGAGCTGGGTGAGGGCGCGCCGGTAGAGGTCGGCGTAGGGTTCGAAGCGCAGGGGGTCGCCGCCGATGATGGCGAGCATGAGGGGAAGACGGTAGTTGGCGGCGCGCACAACCGATTCGGGGCTGCCGCCGACGCCGACCCACGTCGTGATGGTGCCTGACTCGGCGGGCGGGAAGACTTGCTGGTCGTGCAGTGCGGCGCGCGTGGTGCCCTGCCAGGTGACGGGGCCGCCTTTCAAGAGTTCGGCCATGAGGTCGATCTTCTCTTCGAACAGCACCTGGTAGTCGGAAAGCTCGAAACCGAAGAGGGGGAACGACTCGGTGAATGACCCGCGGCCGAGAATGATCTCGGCTCGCCCGTTGGAGACGGCATCGAGGGTGGAGAACCGCTCGAACACGCGCACGGGGTCGTCGCTGCTGAGCACAGTGACCGCGGAACCGAGCTTGATGTGACTCGTGCGACTCGCAATCGCGGCAAGAACCATCTCCGGTGACGACACGGCGAAGTCGTCCCGGTGATGCTCGCCGACACCGATGAAGTCCACCCCGAGAGAGTCGGCGAGCACTCCCTGTTCGACGACGTTGCGGATCGTCTGCGCGTGCGTGAGGGGGTTGCCTGCGGCATCCGTGGTGACGTCTCCGAAGGTGTCGAGTCCGAGCTCGAGGGCCATGCCAACTCCTATACGTTCGTATCTACTAGCTCAACCAGGGCACAGCGTGAATCATTCCGCCCCGATGGTCGCGGGGATCGACCGGTTTTACTAGACATTTTTCTTAAGTTCAGTGCTTAATATATGCGATCTTTAGGCTAAGGATTAACTTTGATGGAGTGAAGCCTTACACTTAAGCGTATGAGCGTTCCTAGCCCGGGTGTAGCGGTGGTGATCGATCTCGTCGACTCGCGCAAATATCCCGACCGAGCCGGATTGCAGAACGCCTTGCTCGACGTGCTGCACACAGTGAACGAATCCGTTCCAGCCCTACAGCCGCTTCGACCCTCCGTAGGCGATGAAAGTCAAGCCGTCTATGCGACCGTCACAGACGCTCTCATCGCAACACTGCTCGTGCGGCTTTACTTCCTGCACCACGGCGACTGCAGATTCGGCATAGGTATGGGTGAGGTCCGAATAGTGGATCCCGCTGAGCAAGGTCTGATTCAAGACGGTTCGGCGTGGTGGAATGCTCGCGACGCGATCATCGAGTGCCGTCGTCGTGAGAAGGATCGAGATTCAACACTGCGCACATGGTTTCTTGCTGAACACAGCATTCCAGACAGTCCTCCCCCCACTCTCGTGAATTCTTACCTGCTCAGTCGCGATCATCTCGTTTCCCGGCTGAGCGGTCGCAACCGTCGACTACTCATCGGCCTCATCGACGGCGCCAAACAGGTCGAACTGGCTCAGTTGGAAAACATCTCTGAGTCCGCTGTGTCACAGACTCTGCGCAGCAGTGGCGTGCACGCTATTTTGAGTGGCATGCGGCTGCTCACATCGACGGACGACTCATGATCCTGATTGCCATACTCCTCGGTGCACTCGGGCTCGCCGATCTGGCGAGGGCAGGGAAGGTCCTCGGCCGCGCAGCGTTGCTGCTCGCCACGACCGTTGGTGTCGCGTGGCTCGCGTTGACCGCGTGGGGGGTCGGCGTGAGCTGGTGGTGGGTGTTCGCCGGGGCGGCAGTTGTCGCACTGTGGGTGTGGACGACGGATGCAGCGCTCACATCGCGGCGCGCATTGCCGTGGCCGATCATAGGTCTCGCCCTAGTGCTTGTCGCCATCCTCGCGGCGGGGAGAGACGCTCCGACCCCAGGTGGTCTCGCCGTTGACTGGTATGCGAATCTTGCGATTGTCAGTCTCGAATCGGTGCCGTTCGAGCTTTTCGCTGTGGGGTTGGGCTGCGTGCTCTTTCTACTTGAATCGGCGAACATTGTCGTGCGAATCGTTCTCGCCGCGGCTGAAGCGCGACCCGTTGAGCAGAGAACCACTGACGCACCCAAGGCATCGGAGAGCGATATGGTCAAGGGTGGTCGAATTCTTGGACCGATAGAAAGGCTTTTCATCTTCACGATGACCCTGGCGGGGCAGCCGCTCGCCATCGCCGCCGTTATCGCGGCCAAGAGCATCCTTCGTTACCCTGAGGTTTCCAAGGATTCAGACGGATCAAAGGCAGAGTATGTGCTGGTGGGAAGTTTCGTCAGCTGGAGCGTGGCACTGACTCTTGTGCTGCTGCTGTGGAACGGTACTGCCTGACTCCGTCCCCAGGCGCACCCACCACGTACCCCTCTAGGAATTGGCGCCGCGCGCCGTGACTGGCCAGATGGCGATCTCGATGCTTTCCTCGGTGATGATGAGTTCGTCGGCAAGGTTGACGGCATTGCACACGTGGTTGGGCACAATGCGCAGCTGACTTCCGAGCTCGGGAAGCTCGTCGGCTTCGGGAATGGCCACGGTGGCGTGGTGCTCGGAGAGTGCGGTGATGCGGGCTTCCGGATGCTCGAGCACCCGCCCGTAGCCGGTCGCCCAGGCAGGGCGGTCAGCCCCAAGGGTCTTGCTGCCCGCGTCAACGATAATGTCACGCCCGCGGCGGCTGACGACGGTGGCGCACGCGGTGAGGGAGATGTCGGCGAGATCGCAGCTGCCGAGCTCGACCTGCTGGGCGTCGTTGAAGACGTACACGCCGGGGCGAGTCTCCGTGAGCACGGTGCTGTCGCTGGCCACCCGACTGGGGGTGGAGCCCCCGCTGCGGACGACCGGGTCGATGCCGTGGGCTCTCAGGGCTTCGGCGGCGGTTGTGACCGCGTCGGCCTCGTCACGAGCTGCGCTCTCACGTGCACCGGGAGTGTAGGAGTGACCGGGGAAGGTGAAGACTCCTACGACGGTGAAGCCTGCGCGGGATGCGGCGACGGCGATATCGCCCGCCTCGCGGGGGTCAACACCGCTACGGTGGTGGCCGCTGTCAATCTCGATGAGAGCTTCGACACTGCCCGCCGTGAGCGCAGCGCCGAGCCCGGTGGCGGTGTCGACACTGTCGATTCCGAGCCGAAGGCTGACGCGTTCGGCGAGGTCGCGGATGCGGCGCGCGCGGCGAGGGCTCGGCCAGACCGGGTAGGCGATGAAGATGTCAGTGAAGCCGCTGTCGGCGAAGTTTTCGGCTTCACTGACAGTGGCGAGCGTGAGGCCCGGGGCGCCTCGGTCGAGTTGGAGTCGGCCGAGGTGGGGCGACTTGTGGGTCTTGGCGTGGGGGCGAAGCGTGAGGCCGTGGGCGGCGGCATCGGTCGCGGCGCGGTCGAGGTTGCGGAGGAGGATGCCGTGGTCGACTTCGAGGTAGGGGGTGTCGCGGGGTTCGGTCATCGCGCGTGTCATGGTGTGACGTTACCGCACGCGGCTGCTGGGCCTTGGGTCCGAATTGTGACCCCCGACTGCGGGTCAGGGCCGGTAGTGTCGGTGTCGAGCCGAGTATTCGCGGCCGAGAAGAGCTGAGGCTCTCTGTCAACCTCGGGGCGGTGCTGGTTCGTCGGTAAAGCACATTGGCACCACTTATGGAGGAGCAGACGTGAACCGGTTCAGTTTTCTTTCTGTGACGGCAGTTGTGGCATCCGTTCTTCTGGTAGCTGGCTGTGCACCAGTGCCGGGGGAACCCGAGGAATCAGCCGAACCGACGGTGTTGCCCACGGTGACGGTGACGGCTCCCGCGCCAGAGCCGGAAGCTCCGCGCGCCGACTACGGCTTCACATTCTTCGAAGAGGCAACCATGGGGTCGACGTGGGCACAGATGAGCAGCCAGCTGAACTACCCCGTGGCGGGCATCGACGAGCCGTGGAACGACGCAGTGTGCCCTCACTATGGCCTCGTCTGGGGTACGGAGCTCGTCACAACGTACGCGTTCATGGATGAGGGCAAGGTCGGATTCTTCTACACGAACCGACTGTTCGCCGACGACAGCGCGTCGTTCCCGCGGAACGCTGAAGGCGTCGGGGTGGGCAGCACCGAGGCCCAGATTCTCGCCGCCTACCCGACCGCCGTCGTGGGCGATATCACCGACCTTGGTGCTGGTGACATTCACACGATCACGGTCGACGACCCCGACAGCGACTCCAAGTATGTCTTCGGAATCACTTCCGGCAGCGCGGTGGTCGACCTGTTGCAGTGGGGACCCCTGGCCGGCAACCAGTGGAGCCACCTCTGCGGCGGGTTCTAGCGATTCGATCGCGCTGAGCACCGCCGACTAACTGTCGGAGTGCGCGTCAAGGAAGTCGTATAGCTCCGTGTCGTCCACTCCCGGAAAGGTGCCCGACGGCAGCGGCGACAGGATGTGCGCGTGCAGCCGGGCACTCGCCCACGCCTTGTGCTCCCAGCGCTGCGCCATCTCTGCATTCGGTCGGCGGCAACAGGACGGATCGGGGCACGACGAGAACCTGCGGTTCGTCGTCTCCCTGCCTCGAAACCACTTCGCGTCTGCGAAGGGCACCCCGAACGTGATCGAGAACTCGTCCCGCTCCGTCGTACCGATCTGCGTCGAGCACCAGAACGTGCCCGCGGGAGTATCCGTGTACTGGTGAAACTCTGTTGTGCGGTTGGTGCGGCTGAACGCCAGCCTCGCACCCCAGTGTCGACACACCAGCTGCCCCTCTGCTGAACCCGTCACATCGGTCGGCAGCTGCAGGCCATCGTTCTCGTACACCTTGTACAGGGCGCCATCCGCCCCCACCCGCAAGAAGTGCACCGTCATGTCCAGGTGCTTCGTCGCGAGGTTCGTGAACCGCAGTGCGGCGGCCTCGTGCGTCACCCCGAACGCATCACGAAAGTCCTCAATGGCCAGGTTCTTCTCCGACTTCGCCCGCTGCAGAAACTCCACAGACTGCTTCAGCGGCTGGAGGCACGCCGCCGCGAAATAGTTGATCTCCAGTCGCTGCCGCAGGAACTCCGCATAGCTCTCCGGCTCCTGGTGGCCCAACAGGCGGTGGGCCAATGCCTGCAGTGCCATCGACCGCAACCCGTGGCCACCCGGAATCGACGCCGGTGGCAGATAGATGCGGCCGTTCTCCAGGTCGGTCACCGACCGCGTCGAATGCGGCAGGTCAGACACATAGATGAGCGAGAAACCCAAGCGTTTCGCCATCAGACTCACCGACCGGTGCGTCAACGCGCCCGTCGAGTGGCCGACCGCTTTCAGCTGCTCCTGCGCCAGCTCCTCCAACTCCGGAATGTAGTTGTCTCGCGCCCGCATGTTCTGCCGCAGCTCCGTGTTCGCCCGCCGCGCCTCCTCCGGCGTCGCAATCGCTTCCCTCGCCCGCCGCGCCAACTCACGGTGCAGCCCCACGAGCGACGCCAAGGTGTCATCGGGAAGGGTGCGCGACGGCTTCACGACCGGCAGACCCAGACCGCCGTACACGGCGCTGCGCTGCAGGCGATCCAGCTCGATCTCCAGCGCGGCCCGCTTCGACGGGGGGCTGGGGTCCAGTAGCTGCGACACGTCAATCGACAGAGCGGATGCGATGGATTGCAGCAGAGACAGCCGCGGCTCCCGCTTGCCGTTCTCCATGAGCGAGAGCTGACTGCCCGCGATTCCCACCGCGGAACCCAGCTGATCCAGCGTCAAATCCGCACTCGTACGAAAGTGTCGCAGCCGCTGGCCGAGGGTTACAAGATCAGTCATGGATTCAGGCTATCTAAAGAATTGGGCAATTTACCTGCGGAAATTCAGGAAACCCCCTGATTTTTCGCGCAGGTTGGGAGAGTATGGAGAAATTATCTGAAGCCGCCGCTCCGAGGACGACACCATGACGATCACCGCGCACCCCACCACCAGACACACGGCGCCCTCCACCGCCGCCGTATTCTCCCCGCAGGCCGCGCCCGTCGGCGCACCGAGCGCGGTCGTCGCATGGGTCGACGAGATCGCCGCGCTCACCAAGCCCGACAGCATCCACTGGTGCGACGGCTCTCCCCGCGAATTCGACCAACTCACTCGCCTCATGGTCGAGAGCGGCACCCTCACCCGTCTCAACGCCGAGCACCGCCCGTACAGCTTCCTCGCACGCAGCGACCCCAACGACGTCGCCCGTGTCGAAGCCCGCACCTTCATCTGCTCCGAGAACGAAGACGACGCCGGCCCCACCAACAACTGGCGCGACCCCAAAGAGATGCGCGACACCCTCGTCAAACTCTTCGACGGTGCCATGCGCGGACGCACCATGTTCGTCATCCCCTTCTCCATGGGTCCCCTCGGCAGCCCCCTCGCCAAACTCGGTGTGCAGGTCACAGACTCCCCCTACGTCGTCGCGAGCATGAACATCATGACCCGAATGGGCAGCGCGGCACTGAACCTCATCGGTCAGGGCAACGACTGGGTGCCCGCTGTGCACAGCGTCGGTGCGCCGCTCGCGGAAGGTGAGAAGGACGTGCCCTGGCCGTCCAATGAGACCAAGTACATCAGCCACTTCCCTGAGACCCGAGAGATCTGGTCCTACGGATCGGCCTACGGCGGCAACGCCCTGCTCGCCAAGAAGTCCTTCGCTCTTCGCATCGCCTCCGTCATCGCCCGCGATGAGGGTTGGCTCGCCGAGCACATGCTCATCCTCAAAGTCACCAACCCCCGCGGGCGCGTCTTCCACCTCGCCGCAGCCTTCCCTTCCGCGTGCGGCAAGACCAACCTGGCTATGCTCAAGCCCTCCATCCCCGGCTGGAAGGTCGAAACCATCGGCGACGACATCGCCTGGCTCCGCCCCGGTCGAGACGGTCGGCTTCGCGCCATCAACCCCGAAGCGGGATTCTTCGGCGTCGCCCCCGGCACAAGCTCGTCCACCAACGCGACCGCTGTCGACACCATCTGGGGCAACACCATCTTCACCAATGTCGCTCTCCGTGACGACGGCGACGTGTGGTGGGAGGGCCTCACCGACACCCCACCCGCCAGCCTCACCGACTGGCAGGGCAACCCATACGACCCCGCGAGCGGCAAGCCTGCCGCACACCCCAACTCGAGGTTCACCGTGGCTGCCAGCCAGTGCCCCACGATCGCCGACACCTGGGACGACCCGGAGGGCGTCGTCATCGACGCCATCGTCTTCGGGGGCCGCCGACGCAGCAACGTGCCCCTCGTCGTCGAAGCCCGCGACTGGAACCACGGCGTCTTCATGGGCGCCAACATCTCCAGTGAGCGCACCGCCGCCGCCGAAGGAACCGTCGGGGAATTGCGCCGCGACCCCTTCGCCATGATGCCCTTCTGCGGCTACAACATGGCCGACCACTGGAACCACTGGCTGGATGTCGGCGACGAGCTGCGCGGAAAAGCCTCACTGCCGCGCATCTTCCAGGTCAACTGGTTCCGCCGCGGCGACGACGGGCGCTTCCTCTGGCCCGGCTTCGCCGAGAACTCCCGCGTCATCGCCTGGATGCTCGAACGGGTCGACGGCCAGGTGCCCGCCGACGAGACCCCCATCGGCCTCGTACCCACCGACACCGGCATCAGCCGGGACGGGCTCGACATCAGTGACGCCGACTGGAGCGAACTGTTCCACATCGACAACGATGCGTGGCTCAGCGAACTCGACGACACCGAGACGTTCTTCAGCCGCTTCGGTGACCGGCTGCCTGCCGAAATCACCGCGCAACTGAACACCCTGCGCGACCGGCTCCGCAACAACTGACGGCAGCAGCTGAGCGGGCGACGCCCGCCGCTACGCCGCACACCCCAACGATTCGGGCATCCGGAACGTTGTTAAGAGTATGAGCAGTGCGACACTCGACGCCCCTGTGTGCACCGCCGTGCGCGCCCCCGTGCGCCTTGCGCGCCAGGGCGCGACCGCGCCAGCGACAATAGTGGTGAACGCCGAAAGGACACGCGTGCACTCCGACGACACCACCAACGCGCCCCGCCGCTGGGAAGACGTCGTGACCGTGCTCGTCGAACAGCGCGGGGAAGCGCTCACCCGCTACGCCTACTTCATCAGCGGCAGCGCCGATGATGCTGCCGACCTCGTGCAGGACGCACTGGTCAAGACCTTCAGCCGTGTGCGCAACGGCTTCACGGTCGCGAGCGCTGAGGCGTACGTGCGCCGCGCCATCCTCAACACCCACCTCGACAGTCGACGGCGCAAACAGCGCTGGCGCCGCATAGCACACCTCACCGCCGTGCCCGAAACCACCGAGCCGACCGACGCCACCGACGAATCCCTCGACCTTCAGCACCACCTCGCACGGCTCTCCCCGCGCGAGCGAGCCTGCGTCGTGCTGCGCTACTACGAGGACCTCAAAGTCGACGACATCGCCGAGCAGCTCGAGATCAGCGCGGGCACCGTCAAGCGCTACCTCAGCGACGCACTCGCGAAACTCGGCGACGTCCTCGGCGAACAGGGAGGCACCCATGGCCGGTGACTGCAGGGGCCACAACGACCGCGAACAGCGGATGCGTCAGCTCTTCACCCAGCACACCAACTCGTCTCCCACGGGTGGGGCTGGGCTCGACGCCGACAGCATCATCGCGCGGGCCCGCCGACGCCGTCTGCCCCGACAACTCGCGGTGGGTGGAGCATCCGCACTCGCCGTCGTCGGGCTCCTCACCGTTGCCCTGCCCGCCATCATCGGTCCCGGGGGTCTCGGCGGCGCACCCATGAGCGCCTCCACGTTCAGCGAATCGGACGCCGACCAGCGCGAGCACGACGGTGCGCCCGAGGCAGCCGAGATCAGCAACCTCGTGTGCGGAAGCCCGCTAGCCGCCAGCGACGTCGACGGCCTCGAGGTGACCCTTGAAGCGCGACCTGTGAACGGGGCCGCCGGCGAGTGGCGAATCGACGCCGACCTCGTGATGAGGAACACAGGTTCGACGGCCAGAGTCATTGATCTTCACGCGGCAGTCTTCGCGCTCAAACAGGGTGGGATCACCGTGGGTTCCCACGAGGGAAGTTTCGACGAGTCACTCGCGACGCTGGCACCGGGCGACACAGCCACTTACACGGCGCGCTTCGAGCCCTTGCCATGCAGCCCCACCGATGTACTCCGCGGAGAGTTCGAACTGTGGATCACGATCGTCGTCGACGGAGAGAACGCCACGAACGCGGTCACCATCAGCAGCCCATAGCCGAACAACACACTGACGGGCCGCCGCCACAGCACTGTGGCGACGG
>DAOMOV010000013.1:14477-20578 GCA_035444505.1 Terrimesophilobacter sp. | reverse complement strand
CCCAGGACGGAAACGTAGCAAGGGTAACCCGGCTCTGGCGGGTGCGCGGGGGGTCTTCACTTTTCTGAAGTAGCGGTGGTTTCGAGACTGCCGCTACGCGGCACCTCAACCACCTGACGTGTCAGAGCAGGATGCGGATCGGGGACTCCAGCACACCGACCAGGTCACGGAGGAACGCTGCACCCACTGCACCATCCATCACACGGTGATCGCAGGTGAGGGTCACTTTCAGCTTGTTGACGTTCACCAGAGCGCCATCCCGCAGCTGCGGCACCGGGCTCGCCGCCCCCACCGCCAGGATCCCCGCCTCCGGCGGGTTCAGCATCGCCGTGAACTCATCGATCCCGAACATGCCCAGGTTGCTCACACTGAACGTGCCGCCCGTCATCTCATCGAGCTTCAGCTTGCCGTCACGCGCCCTGCCCGCCAGCTCCCGCGACTCCTCACCGATCTCCAGCACCGACTTCAGGTTGGCATCCTTGATCACCGGAACCAGCAGACCATCATCCGTCGCCACCGCCATCCCGATATTCACGCGACCGTGCTCGATCACCGCATCGCCATCCCACTGCGCATTCGCCTCAGGATGCTCCACCAAAGTCACCGCCACCGCCCGCACAATCAGGTCATTCACGCTCACCTTCTGGCCCTCAGCCTCCAGCGCCGTGTTCAACTCCCTGCGCAACTCCAGCAGACGATCCACCTCCGCCTCCGCCGTCAAAAAGAAGTGCGGCACCAGCTGGCTCTCCGACAGACGCTTCGCCGCCACCTTACGGATACGGCTCACCTCCACCCGCCGCGACTCCGTGCCCCCGTCAGGCAGCTTCGGGGCGCGGGAGGGGGCAGCGGATGCCTCGACAGCTCCGCCAGCGGAGATTGCCGCCTCCACATCCGCCCTGATGATGCGTCCGTCCGGACCCGAGCCCTTGATCGACGCCGGGTCGAGGTTGTTGTCGCGCGCCAGCTTACGGGCCAGGGGGGACATACGGGCGACGCCGCCGGAGACCAGCTTCGAGGGTTTCGCGTCTTGGGCAGTGGTTTCTTGAGGCGCGCCCCTAGCATCAGGCGAAGGCGATTTCTCGCCTTCGCCACCAGCGCCCGTCTCGGGCGTCGGGAGTGCAGACCCCTCCTGAGGAGCCTCCTCAACCGCCGAGTCGTCCGACTCCGCAGACCCCTCGGCCTCAGCCGGCTCCTCCGTGGACGCAGCGTCGGGCTCTTCTTCAGTCTTAGCCGCCTTCTTCGGAGCGTCAGCCTTTGGCGCAGCCGACGTGCCCGAGCCATCGCCGATGATCGCCACCGGGGCGCCGATCGGCACCAGGGCGCCCTCCTCGACCAGATGCTGCTCGAGGATGCCATCCTCGAACGACTCCAGGTCCATCGTGGCCTTGTCAGTCTCGATCTCCGCGATCACGTCACCCTTCGCGACCGGGTCACCGACCTGCTTCAGCCACTTGGCGAGCTCGCCCTCCTCCATCGTGTCCGAGAGGCGCGGCATCGTCACCTCCGCCATCACGACACCTTCCTCTCGAAGCCACTGCCCTCCAGCGTCTGCCAGACCACCCGGTACAGGTCCTCCGCATCCGGCATCGCCGCCAGCTCCAGAGGCTTCGCGTACGGCAGCGGAACCTCCGCCGCCGCCACCCGCCGCACCGGCGCATCCAACCAATCGAACGCGCCCTCGGCGATCGTCGCCGCAACCTCCGCGCCGACGCCATAACTCAGCATGTCGTCCTCGAAGACGACCGCCCGCGAAGTTTTCCGCGCCGACGCCACAAAGGTCTCCCGATCCAGCGGGCGCAGGCTCCGCAGGTCGATGACCTCCGCCGACACGCCCTCACCCGCCAGACACTCCGCCACCTCCAACGTCGTCAACATGCCCCGCGAATAGCTCACCAGCGTGACGTCCGTGCCCTCGCGGGCGACCGCAGCGCGGCCGATCTCGCCCACCTGCTCGCCATCCGGAACCTCACCCTTCGTGTTGTACAGGCCCAGGTTCTCCAGAAACAGCACCGGATCGTCATCCCGAATCGCCGCCGTCAGCAGCGCCTTCGCGTCTGCCGGGGTCGACGGGCACACCACCTTGATGCCCGGAATGTGCGCGTACCAGACCTCCAGGTTCTGCGAGTGCGTCGCAGCCAGCTGCTGCCCGCCACCACCGGGGGTGCGGATGACCATGGGCACCTTCGCCTGCCCCCCGAACATGCCGTAGATCTTCGCCGCGTGGTTCACGATCTGGTCGATCGCCACCAGCGAGAAGTTCAGGGTCATGATCTCCACCACCGGGCGCAGACCCAGCATCGCCGCACCCACCGCGGCGCCCACGAAGCCCTCCTCGGCGATCGGAGTATCCACCACGCGCTTCGGACCGAAATCCTTGAGCAGCCCCGCGGTGATCTTGTACGAGCCCTCGAAGACCCCGATCTCCTCACCGATCAGAAACACGTTCTCGTCGCGCTCCAGCTCGGCCCGCAGGGTCTCCTGCAGCGCCTGCCGGTACGTGATCACCCGCCCCCCGCTCATCGCGCACCTGCCATCGCATCCGCCGTCGCACCCACCATCACCGGGTCACCCGGCAGCGCCGTCGATGCGTTCGGCACCGGCGAGGCCCACGAGTACTTGAACAGGTCGGCCGGGTCGGGGTGCGGGCTCGCATCCGCGAACGCGACCGCCTCCGCCACCACCTTCTCCACTTGGTTGTGGATGTCGGTGGCCGCCGCATCCGTCAACACCTTCTGCTTCAGCAGCGCCGCCCGGAACGCCGGCACCGGGTCGTTCTCCCTGGCCTCCTCGTTGTCGGCCTCCGAACGGTACTTCGCCGGGTCCACCACCGAGTGCCCCTTCAGGCGGTACGTCATCGTCTCCACAATCTGCGGCTGCCGCTCGACGCGAGCCTTCTCGAGCGCGGCGAGCGCGGCATCCCGAACCGCCACCGGGTCATCGCCATCCACCCGAACCCCCGGAATGCGGAACGCACTGCCCCGCTTCCACAGGTCAGGTTCGGCGGATGCCGCCTCCACCGTTGTCCCCATGCCGAGCCGGTTGTTCACGATCACGTACACGATCGGCAGATCCCAGATGCCCGCCAGGTTCAACGACTCATGCCACGCGCCAATGTTCACCGTTCCGTCCCCCATGAGGCACATCACCGCCTCACTCTCGGGGCCAGGCTCGCTACGGTACTTGATCGCCAGCGCCGCACCCGTCGCTGGCGGAATCTGGCCACCCACGATGCCGTAGCCGCCCAGCATCCGCACCTCGCTGTCGAACATGTGCATCGACCCGCCGCGACCGCCCACGACGCCGTCTTCGCGGCCGAACAGCTCCGCCATCACCGCGCCCGGCGTCATCCCCCGCACCAGCGCGTAGCCGTGGTCGCGGTACGTCGTGAACAGGTAATCCTGCTTCTTCAGCGCCGCCATGAGGCCGACGACTGTCGCCTCCTCGCCCAGGTTCAGGTGGCAGTATCCGCCGATCTTCGCCCGCGCATACATCTCGGATGCCTTCAGCTCGAACTCCCGCACGAGCACCATCTGCTCGTACATGCGCGTGAGCTCTGCAGCGGATGGGGTTCCGGATGCCGCGGGCTTAGGCGCGTTCGACTTCGCTGCGGGCTTGTCAGCATCCTTGGCTGCTGCCTTGCTCGCGGCCTTGCTCGCAGCCTTGCCCGTTGCCTTGCCTGCAGCTTTGCCTGTTGCCTTGCCTGCAGCTTTGCCTGTTGCCTTGCCTGCGGTTTTGGGCGCGGTCGTTGCCGCCGATTTCGGGGGCGTCTTCTTCGCGCGACTTGTGGTCGCCATAACAGTCTCACCTTCGACGATCTGCACCATCCACACTATTCCGAAACCTCACCACGGCACAGGGCGCACCCACCAAGCGCACAGTCACGACTACCCGCGTGCCGTGCGAAATGGTACCCACACGCATCCGCACCCCGACTTCTGTGCCGCTGCCCGCCGAACCGGCACAATCTCTTCAGAACGGGAGGGACCCTTTCACCAAGTGATTACTATTCTGTACGTTTGTGCATTATTCTGTACGCATGGATGTGTCCCACCCGATTCGCTCGATCGTTCCCTCATTGGATGGTGCGGTGCTTGAGGTGCTCGCCGGAACGACCCGCCCCCTCACCGGGCGCGAAGTCGCGCGACTCAGCGGCGGCTCCGTGAGCGGCGTACGGCTCGTACTGCAACGACTCGTACTGCATGGCATCATCCACCGCGAAGACCGCGGCCCCAGTAGTTTCTACACCGCAAACCGCGACCACCTCGCCTGGTCCGCAATACAACAACTACTGACGCTCGGCACGCGCCTCGAAGACAACATCGTCAGCCGCGTCAAGACATGGACCATTCAGCCTGAGAGTCTCGCCCTGTTCGGTTCCGTCGCAAGAGGCGACGCAGGGCCCGGCTCCGACATCGACCTGCTCATCATTGAACCCCGCACCGTCACTGATCGCGCCGCATGGGACACGCAGATCAGCGACCTCGGCACCGCTGTGGAGAACTGGAGTGGCAACACCGCCCACATCACTACGCTGACCCGCGACGGACTCACCGAGCGGTCCCGTCAAGCAGACCCCCTACTCGACTCGTGGTCGGCAGAGGCACGAACACTCGTCGGACGAGACATCCGAGAACTCATCTGAAGGAGCACACGTGCGCGCAACCGGCCGGGTCGCAAACTGCACCAAGACCGATGCAACAGTCAGGATGCTCCACGCGAAATCGTTCATCGAAGCCGCAGTGCGGCGCGCACGCAGACTCGTCGACACCGCAGCATCCCTTGTGAAATAGCCGCCAGCCAGCCGGGGCCAGCACCGCACCCTAGGCTTAAGCCGGGAGAGGAGAACGGATGCCCCAACCACTCGTCGAGCCCGGCCCACCGCTTGAGTCGGCCCGCCTCGCACGCTACGCACGGCAGCTCGCCCTGCCCGGGCACACCCCCGAAGCTCAGCAGCGGCTCGCGAACGCCCGCGTGCTCATCATCGGGGCCGGCGGACTCGGCAGCGCCACCATCCCTCTCCTCGCCTCCACCGGGATCGGCACCGCAGGCAACGGCACCATCGGCGTCATCGATACCGACACCGTCGAACTCTCCAACCTCCACCGCCAGACCGCCCACGGCATGAACGACATCGGCCGCGCCAAACTCGACTCCCTCGCAGACACGGTGCGCGCCATCGACCCCGACGTGAGGTACGTGCCCCACCCCGTGCGGCTCACCGCCGACAACGCCCTCGACCTGTTCCACGACTACGACCTCGTGCTCGACGGCAGCGACAACTTCCCCACCCGCTACCTCGTCGCCGACGCCGCCGAAATCGTCGGAATCCCCGTCGTCTGGGGCAGCATCCTCGGCTACCAGGGCCAAATCAGCATCTCCTGGGCCAGCGAAGGCCCCCGCTACCGCGACCTCTTCCCCACCCCGCCCCCACCCGGCGCCATCCCCTCCTGCGCCACCGGCGGCGTCATCCCCAGCGTCTGCGCCGTCATCGGCGGACTCATGCACGCCGAGGCCATCAAACTCATCATCGGCCACGGCGAACCCCTCCTCGGAACCCTCACGAGCTACGACGCCCTCACCGGACGGTTCCGCACCCTCGACTACGCCCGCAACCCCGACACCCCACCCGTCACTGAGCTCATCGACTACGAGCAGTTCTGCGGGATCACCACTGCACCCACCAGCCAGCCCGCCCGCCCGTCCGCCAGCCAGCCCACCACCGGCACGAGAGCAGCGGATGCCTCAGCCACCGCATCCGGCACCGCCACTGCGATCGGCGAGGCCCCCGACGCGATCGAGCCGCGCGAGCTCGCCGAACTGCTCCGCACCGGAGCGCCCCTTCAGCTCATCGACATCCGCGAACCCTACGAGCACGCGATCGCCGCCATCGAGGGCGCCGAGCTGATCCCCATGGGCACGGTGCCCTCCCAGCTCGGACGCATCCGCACCGACGTGCCCGTCGTGCTCTACTGCCACCACGACGCCCGATCCCAGCGCGTGCTCGATTACCTCCGCGACCGCGGCTACGACAACGTCACACACCTCGCCGGAGGCATCGACCGCTACACCCTCGACGCCGAACCCGCCCTCACCCGCTACTG
>DAOMOV010000013.1:0-14467 GCA_035444505.1 Terrimesophilobacter sp. | reverse complement strand
ACGAACCCGCACAGGAGAACCGTGCCCCCCACCGCCAGCACCCCCACCGGCGTCATCAACACCGTCACCGAGTCACCCATCGACGTCGCCGCCGTGCGCGCCGCGGTCGAGTCGGATGCCGCCGGTGCCGTTGTCGAGTTCGCCGGCGTCGTCCGCAACCACGACGGGGGTCGCCAGGTGCTGTCCCTCGACTACCAGGCGCATCCGGATGCCTCCACCATCCTCGCCGAGTGCTGCCGCCAGATCGAGGCCGAGACCGGGGTCGCTGTCGCGGCCGTGCACCGCGTCGGGGCCCTGCAGATCGGTGACTTCGCCCTGTACGCGGCCGCGGCATCCGCCCACCGTGCCGACGCGTTCGCGGCGTGCGCGGCCCTCGTCGACCGCATCAAGGCCACTGTGCCCATCTGGAAGCGCCAGCACTTCACCGACGGCACCAGCGAGTGGGTCGGGCTGTAACGCCCACTGCCGATCAACCATGACGCGGTTTGTTCCAGATGACGCGAAACGTTCCCCGTCATCTGGAACAAACCGCGTCATGATGGGCAGCGAGCGGTGGATGCGCGGACGCAGAGCGCGCGGTGGCTCACCCGCCGGCGAAGGGGGGCAGCACGTCGACGCGCTCGGTCAACGCCACCCCGGAGTCCGTGCGGGCGACCCTGTCGAGCAGGAACGATCCGCTCTCCACGACGCGGTGCATGAGATCGCCGTAGCGCTCCGCCAGCAAAGACTTTAGGTCGCCGAGGGTCGAACCACCCGCGAACTCGAAGGTCTCCTCTTCGCGGCCCGCCGCATCCGCCGCCGCCGCAAAGTACCGCACGGTCACGGCCATTGTGCCCACCGCCGCGTCGGCAGTCGCATCGCCGACGAGCGCCGCATCCTGAACCGGATTCTGCACACCACTCACCTCACTCACCTGCCTGCACGCTGACCGACTGCACCTCAACCGCCAATGTACGACATCTCGATGCGCTTGGCCCCCTCGGGCGGCGTCACACCTGTGGCGCGCAGCTCCGAGTAGCGGTCGTCGCGGTTTCCCCAGATGCGGGCGAGGGATGCTTCGAGCTCGGCATCCGTCGCCCCGCCGCGCAGCAGGGCGCGCAGGTCGTGCCCGCGCGTCGCGAAGAGGCAGGTGAAGAGCTGGCCCTCGACGGAGAGGCGGGCGCGGGTGCAGGTTCCGCAGAACGGCTGGGTGACGCTGGAGATGACGCCGATCTCGCCGGAGCCGTCTTTGTACCGCCAGCGCTCGGCGACCTCGCCCAGGTAGTTCGGGTCGACCGGTTCGAGCGGGAACACCGCGTCGATGCGCCGCACGATCTCCGCTGACGGAACGACCTCGGTGACATTCCAGTGATTGGTGGTGCCGACATCCATGTATTCGATGAAGCGCACGTGCGAGCCGGTGCCCTTGAAGCGGCGGGCGATCTCGACGACGTCGTGATCGTTGTAGCCCTTCTTCACGACGGTGTTGATCTTCACCGGGCCGAGCCCCGCCGCGGTCGCCGCCTCGATACCGGCGAGCACCCGCGACACCGGGAACCGCACATCGTTCATCGCCTGGAACGTCGCATCGTCGAGTGAGTCGAGCGACACCGTCACCCGCGACAGGCCCGCCTCGGCGAGCGCGGGCGCCAGCTTCTCCAGGGCCGACCCGTTCGTGGTGAGGGCCAGGTCGGGGCGCCGTCCGTCGGGGGTGCGCAGCCGGGCCAGCTTGCCGATGAGCTCGGCGATGCCCACGCGCAGCAGCGGCTCCCCACCGGTCAAGCGAATCTTGTCAACGCCGTTCGCCAGCGCTACGCGGGCAATACGAGTCATCTCGTCGAACGTCAACAACTCTTCGCGGTCGAGAAACGCGTAATCGCGACCGAACACCTCTTTCGGCATGCAGTACACGCAACGGAAGTTGCAACGATCCGTCACGGAGATACGCAGGTCATGCAGCGGCCGATCGAGGCGGTCGCGCAGGGCCTCCACCATCACGCCCCACTCTCCTCTGGCTTTAGCGCCGTGCTTCGAGCGTAACAAGCCGCCGGTGTCGCACGCTCGCCCGAGCCCGCTAATCCGGATTAAACACGGTCACGCCAAGCAACTAAACACGGCTTGCCGCTGGATTAAACACGTCAACCGGCGTTGAATTGAAGCATGATCCGACAGCGCCCCCGCAGGCACTACAAAGCACTCGACTCACTCAGCCGCATCAACCTGCTGCACGACCTGCAGGTCAACGGATCCCGCACGATCCTCGAGTTGGCCGACGCCACCGGCCTGCACCCCAACACGGCGCGGGAGCACCTGCACCGTCTCATCGAGGCCGGGCTCGTGCGCTCAGAGACCATCCCGCGCGAGGGGAAGGGGCGCCCTCAGTTGCGCTACCACGCCGAGCACCGTGCCGCCGCCAAGTATGCGACCCGTGACGCGAACGGTCGCGCACACCAGCTTGAGGTTCTCGACAACCACATGGACCAGTGCGGATTCGCCCAGATCGAGCTGCAGGACACCACCATGGTGATGCACAACTGCCCCTTCGCGACCCTCGCGGTCGACCACCCTCAGGTGTGCGAGGTGCACTTCACCCTCGTCAAGGCAGCGCTCACCTCCGTCGACGGACCGTTGCGGGCGCGTGAGCTGCACCGCTTCACCCAGCCCACCGTGTGCGAGGTCGAGATCGACATCCTCGACGACGCCATCGAGCCGGAGTTGATGAGCGCCTAGGGCTCGTTGTCCGCCGCGCGGGCAGCGGTGGCCCGCGCATGAGCCGGTACCGGATGCGCATCACGCTGCACGGTGACGGTCACCTGCTGCCCGGGGGCGAGTTCGATGCCATCGGGCAACTGCACCCGTCCGTCGGGGCCGACTACTCCATCAACCCGTGAGCCCACCCCCAGCGTGGCCAGCACCTCGGCGGTGTCGCCGTCACGAACCACACGGCCCTCGTTCAGCAGCACGGTGCGGCTTGCGAGAGCGAACGCATCAGCGACATCGTGGGTGACAATGATCGCGGGTGTGCCACTCGCGGCGAGCTTCTCGGCGAGAAGTTCACGCATGAGGCGCGCGTTATCGACATCGAGGGCCGCCATGGGCTCGTCGAGGAGGAGCACGTCGGGGTCAGCGGCGAGCGCCCTCGCCACGGCGACCCGCTGCTGCTGACCGCCCGAGAGCTGGCCGGGGCGGCGGTGTTCGAAGCCTTCGAGTCCCAGTTCTGCGAGACTCGACCGCGCTGCCTCCAGCGCCTCGTGACGCGGCACACCCACCGAGCGGGGCCCGAACGCGATGTTCTCCAGCGCACTCAGGTGCGGGAATAGCAGGGGGTCCTGCCCGAGCAGCCCCACCCGCCGCAGCTCGGGGCGAAGATGCACGTCCGGCCCGGTGAGCATCCGCTCATCGACCGACACCGTGCCGGCCTGCACCGCGTGCAGCCCCGCGATCGCCCCCAGCAGGGTCGACTTGCCCGAGCCGTTCGGCCCCATGACGGCGACCGTTTCGCCGCGGGCGACCCGAATCGCCGCCTCGAGCTCGAACACGCCCAGGCGCACCACGACATCCGCGACAAGCATCAGCTCTCCTCCCGCCAGCTGCGCAGGAACAGCAGAATCACGACCGCGACAACGATGAGCAGCAGCGAGAGCGCCACGGCCGAATCCTGGCTGACGCCCGCCCCGTTGAACGCCGTGTAGATCGCGAGCGGCATGGTGCGCGTGACGCCCTCCGCGTTGCCCGCGAAGAGGGCCGTCGCGCCGAACTCGCCGAGGGCACGCGAGAAGCACAGCACCGTTCCCGCCACGAGGCCGGGCAGGGCGAGAGGCAGGGTGATGCGGCGGAACACCGTCCACGGCCCCGCCCCCAGCGTCGCCGCCACCGACTCCAAGCGCGTGCCCGAGGTGCGCAGCGCCCCCTCGAGCGAGATCACCAGGAACGGCAGCGCCACGAACACCTGCGCGAGCACCACCGCGAGCGTCGTGAAGGGAATGCGGATGCCGAAGAACATATCCAGCCAGTACCCCGCCAACCCGTTGCGACCCAGCAGGTACAGCAGAGCGATACCGCCCACAAGCGGCGGCATCACCAGCGGCAGGGTCGAGAGGGCGCGCAGGATGCCCGCGATGCGCGGCGTCGCCCGGGCAATGAGGAGGGCCAGGGGGATGCCGAGGATGAGACACAGCAGCGTCGCCGCCGTCGCCGTCTGAAGCGACAGCCCCAATGCCGACAGCGCCTCGGGCGAGGAGATGGCCGCGGGCAGGTTCGGCCAGTCCGCCCGCGCGAGCAGGCCCACAATCGGAAGCAGCAGGAGACCCAGACCCAGAATCGCCGGAATAAGCAGAGCCCGGGGGATGCGGTCACGGTTCATCCCGCGCGGCGTACCAGCAGTGTTCTTCGCAGCCTGGTCGGCACCGCGGCCCGGACTGTTGCCCGAGCCCAGTGCACCACCCGTCCCGCCGGTCCGTGGTGCCGGTGAAGGAGGCACCCCGGCACCCAGCGACGCAAACGTCACGGCGAGCCGAACCCGTAGGTCGCGAGCACCGCCCGACCCCGCTCCGACAGCACGAACGCGACGAACGCGGCCGCGATATCCGCGTTGGGCGACTCGGCGACTGCCGCGATCGGGTAGCGGTTGATGATGACCTCGGCACCACCCACGTCGACACCGGTGACCTCGCCACCAGCATCGGCGACGTCGGTCACGTAGACGAGCCCGGCATCCGCCTCACCCGCCGCAACCTTGGTGAGCACCGCGGTCACGTTCTGCTCCTCGCTCACGGGCGTGATCGACACGCCCTTCGCGGTCAGCAGCTGCTGCGACGCGTCACCGCACGGAACCTCCGGCGCGCACAGCACCACGTCGAGGCCGACCAGGTCTTCGAGGCTCGTGATTCCGAGCGGGTTGCCCGGGGCGACCGCGAGCTGCAGCGTGTTCGTCGCGAACAGGGTCGGGTCGACGACGAGGTCGGCGACCTTGTCCATGTTCGACTCGTTCGCCGACGCGAACACGTCGAACGGGGCGCCCTCCCGCAGCTGGGTCGCGAGGGTCGACGAGCCGTCAAGGATGAGCGGACGCACCTCAACCCCCGAGTGCTCGGCCTCGAACTCCGCCGCCAGATCGCCGAACGAGCCCGCGAGCGACGCCGCCGCCGCAATCGTCAGCGAGCCGGTGAGGGTGCTTTCCTGCGTCGGCTCCGGGGTTCCCGGCTCATCGCGGGTGATCGCGCATCCGGCGAGCAACATCGCCGCTGCGGCGACGACCGCAAGGCTCCGGATGCTTGGGCCCGGCCTCCTATTCATTCCTGTGCCCTTCACTGTCAGTGCTCCCCCGGGGTCTCCACGACGACCATGGTCGCCTTCACGACGGCCACGGCGAGCGACCCGACCTCAAGCTCGAGTTCGCGCACCGCCTCCGTCGACATGAGGGACACGATCCGGTGGGAGCCGCACTGCATCTCCACCTGCGACATGACCTTGTCGCTCGTGATCGCCGTCACCAGACCCACCAAGCGGTTGCGGGCGCTGCTCGCGGCGCCCGGGTCGTCAGGGGTTGTCGCGAGCTCCTGGGCGCGGCGCGCAAGGTCGGCGCCCGCGATCACCTGCCGGCCCGCGTCATCCGTTGATGCGGCCAGGCTGTCGGCGGCGATCCACCGGCGCACCGTATCGTCACTCACGGCCAGGAGTCGTGCCGCCTCACTCACCCGAAACTGCGTCATAACATCAACTCTACAGGCGCATCTGCGGAGATTCTGAATATTAACGGACGCACCTGAGCAGTGGACTTGTGGGCGCATGATCTCGATACGCGCTTCGCGCTACTCGATCACCAGAACCCCTTCCGTCGAATGCGGAAGTGGGGGTGCGGCGCACGTGTGGGCGACGCGTTCATGACGCGGTTTGTTTCCCATGATGCGACAAATACGGCGTCATGTGGAACAAACGGCATCATGGCCGGGGGAGAGTCGGTTGCGCACCCCGAATAGAGTTGAGTCATGGTGAAGCACGCCCCGAACTCGCCGCGATCGGTCAGTGTGGAGGAGCATCTCGCGCGCATCCTCACCGCGGTCACGGTGCTCGAGCCCCACGAGATGGCGTTGGCGGATGCGCACGGCCTCGTGCTCGCGGCCGACGTGAACGCGCGGGTGGATGTACCCGGTTTCGACAATTCCAGCATGGACGGCTACGCCGTGCGCCGCGCTGATGTGAGCACTGCGAGCGCGGCAACCCCGGTGATGCTGAAGGTAGTGGCCGATGTTCCCGCCGGCTCGAAGCTCGACCCTCCGCTGGGGCCGGGCGAGGCGGCCCGCATCATGACGGGCGCCCCCCTGCCGACCGATGCGGATGCGATCGTACCCGTCGAAGACGTCACCGGCGGCATCGAACACGGCCTCGGTGCCGAGCCACCCGCGACGATCGACGTGCTGCAGCCCCCCTCCGAGGCTGCGTTCGTGCGGCGCATCGGCAGCGACGTGCGCGCAGGCGACACCGTGCTCCGTGCCAGTTCAATGCGCACCGCGGGCCGCGCCCTCGGCGCGCGCGATCTTGCTGCGGCGGCATCCGCCGGTGTCAGCCAGCTGCTCGTGCAGCCCGCCCCCCGCGTCGGGGTGCTCTCGACCGGCAGCGAACTGCGCCCGGCCGGTTCGCCGCTTGAGAGGGGCGAGATCCACGACTCCAACTCGGTGCTCATCACCGCCCTCATCACCGAAGCCGGCGGTGTGCCCGTGCCGCTCGGGGTCGTGCCCGACGACGAATCCGCGTTCCGCTCGCTCCTCACCGACGCAGCGCCGCACGTCGACGCGATTGTCACCTCAGGCGGGGTCAGCGTCGGCGCCTTCGACATCGTCAAGGCGGTGCTCGCCCGCGATGGCGTCTGGTTCGGGTCCGTGCGCATGCAGCCCGGCAAACCGCAGGGCTTCGGCGCCTGGGCCGGCGCTGCGGCTGGCGCTGGCGCGCATCCGGCGCCGTTTATCTTTGCACTGCCCGGCAACCCGGTGAGCGTCTTCGTCTCCTTCGAACAGTTCGTGCGGCCCGCCCTGTACGTCATGCGGGGCCGCGACGACTGGGCACGCGAAACCACCACCGCCACGGCCATCGAGAGCTGGAACTGCCCGCCCGGTCGTCGCCAGTACCTGCCCGCCATCCTCGAAGGCACACCGGATGCCCACACCGTGCGCCCCGCCTCCACGGGCGGCTCCGGCTCGCACCTCGGCGCGAGTCTCGCGGCCGCGAACGCTCTCGCCGTGGTGCCCGAACATGTCGACAAGGTGCGCGTCGGCGACCGCGTCGATGTCACACTGATCTCATGACGAAGCAGCCCTTCACCCACCTCGACGACGCCGGCGCGGCCCGCATGGTCGACGTCACCGGCAAGACCCCCACCGTGCGAGCGGCCACCGCGGAGGGGCTCGTGCGCTGCACCCCCGAGATCATCGCGGCCCTGCGCTCGGGCACCGCACCCAAGGGTGACGTGCTCGCCGTGGCCCGCATCGCCGGCATCCAGGCCGCCAAGAAGACCCCCGAGCTGCTGCCCCTCGCCCACGTCATCGGGGTGCACGGCGCCACCGTTGACCTTCAGGTGACGGATGCCGGGGTCACCATCACCGCGACCGTGCGCACCGCAGACCGCACCGGTGTCGAGATGGAGGCCCTCACCGCGGTCAGCGTCGCGGCCTTGGCGATCGTTGACATGGTGAAAGGCATGGACAAGTCGGTCGAGATCGAACACGTGCGGCTGCTCGCCAAGTCCGGCGGGAAGTCAGGGGAGTGGCGCGCGCTTCGGCACTGAGCGAGAGCCATTTCTGGCTCTCGCTGCCGGCGCCAGCGCCGACGGCCGTCGGAATGCACGAGGAACAGATCAGTGGTCGCCGCCGCTGAGTTGATCCAGCAGATGCGGCACGAGGGGCAGTAAGACCTCGATGCCTTCGGCGACGGCTTTGGCGGAGCCGGGGAGGTTGACGACGAGTGCGTCACCGACCACCCCAGCGAGTCCGCGGCTGAGCACGGCGAAGGGAGTCTTCGCGGCGCCCTCCCGCCGCAGAGCCTCGGCGATACCGGGGAGCTCCTTGGTGAGCAGCGGGCGTGTTCCCTCGGGGGTCTCGTCGCGCGGACCGACCCCCGTGCCGCCGCTGGTGAGCACGAGCCGCGCGCCCGAGGCGACGGCGCTTCTGATCGCGTCCGTCACGCTGTCTGCGCCATCCGGAACCACCGACAGCTCGACCACGAACCCTTCTGCCTCAAGCAGCTCGACGGCGCGAGGGCCAGACGCATCCGCCCGCTCACCGCGCGCGCTACGGTCAGAGACGGTGATCACGTGTGCAAGGGTCATTCCCCCACGCTAGAGCACCCGCGCGTCAGTCGGTGATGCGGAAGGTGCCGGAGGCCCCCTTCTCGGCGTCGGACATGATGTGCGACACGAAGGGGTAGTGGCCCGCCTCGGGGAAGACGAGCTCCACGAAGCCGCCCTGCGCGGCCTGCAGTGCGAGCGCCTGCGACCCGCCCGTACCGGTCGAACCGCCGTCGCGCAGCAGGTAGTCGCCCTCGAAGAACACCGTGTCGAACTGACCCCCGACGACGTGGAACGACGAGGGACGGTTCGGGCCGACATCGAGCACCCACACCCGCACCGTCTCGCCCACGCGCGCCTCGAGCGGGTCGTAGACGTACTGGTTGCCGTAGCCGTTGAACGCGACCATGTCGGGGTGCTGCGTGATGATGCGCTCCATCGTGGGCTCGCCGCCCTGCGGGCCGAGGTAGAACTCGGACTGCACCAGCAGGAACTCCCGGTCGACCTCGGGCAGGCCTGGCGGGTCGATGATGACGGCGCCGAACATGCCGTTAGCGATGTGCAGCGACATCGGCATGGTGGCGCAGTGGTACATCCAGATGCCCGAGCGCGTGGCGGTGAAGTTGTAGGTGAGGCTCTCCCCCGGCTGGATGGTGCGCATCGGCTCGTCCGGTGCGAGCGCGCCCGCGTGGAAGTCGATCGAGTGCCCCACCGTGCCGTCGTTGACGAGGGTGATCTCGAACCGGTCACCGACTTTGCCGCGCAGGGTCGGGCCGGGGGCGGTGCCGCCGAAGGTCCACAGGCGTTGGGTGATGCCCGGGGCGACCTCGCGCACCGCCTCCTGCACGACGAAGGTGTGCCTGTGAATGTCACCGGATGCCGGTGGCAGTGTCGCATCCATCGCCTCGAAGCCGGGCTCGCCGGGAGCCATGGGATCGTAGACGACACCGGGCTCACCGGTCTGGGCGCCGTGGCCTTCGTGACCCTCGTGACCGGCAGACTCGGGCGGGCTCGACGCGCCCACGTGCGGCTCACCGTCGGAGCCGACGGCGACGATGGTCATAACCATGCCGAGCAGGCGGTGCCCCGCGATGGAGCACCACGCGTCGAGCGTGCTGGTGATGAGCCCCACCTCGACCATGACCGTCTCGCCCGCGTGAATGCGCCCCGAGGTGAAGCCGTTCTCGACGGTGAGGTCGTGGTCCATGTTGTCTTCGTTGATGAGGTTGATGACGAGCAGATCGCCCACGGGCACCTCGATGACGTCGGGCAGGAAGCGGGTGTCACGCATGACGACGTCCACAATGGTCGTGTTGCCGGTCGCAGCGCCCTCATCGGCGTGCACACTGCCGATACCAGCGGATGCAGGATCCAGCATCACCCCGCTCGTCACCGCGAGCACGAGTACCGTTGCCGCCGCCGTCACCGCGCCCGCCGTGGTGCGCTCCCGCACGGGCTTCTCCGGCTTCGGCTTCCGTGCCTTGCCCGACGCAACAGCGCCAGCTTTCTCCGCGCCAGCTTTCTGCGCGCCAGCTTTCTCCGCGCCAGCCTTCTCCGCGCCGACCTTCTCCACCTCAGCCTTCGCGGCCTTGGGCTCCCGCACAGCGAGGATCGACTGCGCCGCGAACCACAGGAAGGAGACGAGCACGGCGAAGATCACGAGCGACACGACGACGCGCACGAGGCTCGGCACGGGCAGCACGTAGATGAGCCCGCCCGCGTTGACGACAAGCACCCGGAACAGCCCGCCGCGCTCGAGGGGTGCCGCGGTGCGCCGACTCACCTCCGGTCCACCGCCCAGCACGACGGGCAGCAGGTAGCTGAGGGCACCGATCACGATCTGCGCGGCGAAACCACCCGCGAAGGGCGTGATGAGCGCCTGCACGGAGCCCGCGGCATCCGCCCAGGTCGGCGCGATGGTGAGCAGCACCCCGAAGGCGACCGTGCAGCCCACGAACCAGGCGTAGGCGGCGGCCATGCTCCACGACGCGAAGGTCGTCGGCGGAGCCTGACGCGCCTGGTGCCAGCCCGCGACACCGATGATGATGAGCCCCGCGACATACAGCGCGGCGCCGACCGCCACGAGTGCGCGCACATCGAGGATGCTCGCCGCACCCACAACGACCACACCGCCGAGCATGAGCCACATCGCCGACCGGGTCGAGGAGCCGGAGGAGTCGGCGATGCGGGCGTGCAGCACCGTCGGCCACAGCAGCACCACAGTGCCCACGACGGTGAAGCCGACCCAGCCGAGCAGGTTCGCCGCGATGTGCGCCGCGTAGAGGCGGTCGTGCAGCTCGGCCGACAGGTCGGCGCGCGCCATGATGATTCCGAGGGTGACACCCGCGACGAGCAGCAGCGCCGCGAGAACGTAGAACCGCACGAGCGGACTGAACCGCGCCGGCAGCGCACCGCGAAGCTGCAGGAAGAGACTCACCGCGTGCCACAGCGCCACAGCGCCGACAATCGACCCGCCAGCCACAACGAGTGCCCACTCCGGCAGCACTATGCCCGCGACCACGAGTGCCGCACCGATGGTGTGGCCCAGGATGCGGATTCCGTGCGACACCCGGCCGCCGGGCGCCGGGCGACGCAGCACCGCATCCGCGAAGTGCTGACTCCACACCAGGATCGCCGCACTCACCGCACCGAGCAGCAGCAGGTGCACCATGAGCCACCCGCCCGCCGGGAAGAAGCGGTGCACCGACACGACCACGATCGTCGCGAGACCCCACAGCAGGATGGGGGTGTTGATGAGCAGGTACCAGCGGCGGCGGTTCATGGTCACGGTTTCTCTGGGTTCGTCACGGGCGTGTCTTCTGATGAGGCGGCTTCGGCCGATGGGGGCGCGGCACGGGTGGTCTCTGCGGCGACCTCCGGCGTCACCCGCAGGTAGGGCTTCGCGTTTGCGGGTACGCCCAGGATCGCGGTCGTCACGGCGAGCACGACGAAGAGGAGCAGCGCGGCGACATTGCCGTATCCGCCCCAGGTGACCAGTTCGGGCACCTGCCTGACGTCGCCGATGACGCGCACCGCGAGCGCCACGTGCAGCAGCGCCACCGGTGCGTAGAGGAACGGCCGGTACGGCAGCGACACCCGCAGCACGGCGGGCAGGATCACGGGCGCGTGAGCCATGATCATCGACATGACGAAGCCGAGGAACACCGAGTGCAGCACAGCGTCGTACATCCAGCCCGAGCTGATCTCGCCGAGGACGATCCAGCTGAGGCCGGCGACGACGAGCCACACATACCCGGCGAGCAGGCAGACGGCCATGTAGCGGGGCAACCCTGTGGAGCGCACGAGCCGGGTGGCGACATCGAAGCGTGCGGCCCAGCCGACGATGACGAGCAGCGTGACGCCGAACAGCGGGTAGCCGATGAGCGGATGCAGCGGGGCGAGTGTCGCTGCGGCGGCGAGCGCCACAGAGGCGCCGAGTCCGAAGCCTTCGACGCGGGTGGTGACGCTGGGGGAGATGCGCCCGAGTTCGAGCCTTTCCCCGGCGATCGTGAGGATGAGGAAGCTCGCCATCCCGGGCACGAGGTCGACGACGGGTGCGCCGCCGAGCCAGAGGAGTGCGGCGCTGAGCCCACTCGCGGCGCCGAGGATCTGGATGCCGGTCGCGGCCGCGGGCTGGCGGAGCCAGACGACCCAGTACAGGCCGAGGAGAACGACGAAGCCGAGCGCGATGGCGGTCTTGCCGACAGTTTCGGGAAGTGCCGTGATGAGGCTGAGGCTGCCGAGGCCGAGCAGGGCGGGCGAGACGTAGCCCCAGGCGCGGCGGGCGGCGACGGAGCGTTCGAGCACGATGAGGGTGCCGACGAAGCCGAATACCATGAGGGGGGCGTGGTAGTCGCCGATGCGTTCGAGGTTGATCAGGTTGGGAAAACCGAGCAGCACGACCGCGGCGTAGAGGCCGAGCAGCAGCGATGCCCCGCCGGGAATGAGGAATGGCAGCCGCAGACCACGGCGGTCAAGAACTGACCGTTTGCGTGTCTCGGCTCCTGATCCCCGGCTGGTGGGCCGGAGAGGAGGGGTCACCATTTCATTCTATTTGGCGTCGCGCGGGTGGCGTCAGCGCTGGCGCTCGAGTTGGAGCTTCCACACGTCGGGACCGTCCTGCAGGTAGCTGACCTCCCACGCGTCGGGCTGACGCTCGCGCAGCTGGGCGAGCAGCGGCAGGGGGTTGTGGTCGGCGACGAGCACGATGCTGAATCCGGGGGCGATGGCGCCGAGCGCACCGAAAATGGTGGCGTGACGGATCGCGTGAGGGATGGTCCGCACGTCGAGCACGATCTCGCTTTCGTCCTCGTGCCCGCACGCACAACTCGAGTTCCCGGCGGCTTTCGCGGGGGCGTGGGTTGTCAGTTCAATCGGTTCAGCAGCCATGCTTCCACGATAGTCGTCGGCTCCTCCGGACAGAAGGGCAGGGCCGTGTTTATTCCGTTAATAATCGGTCCCGGATGCCTCGCGAGGCCCGTGTGGGGCGCTCAGCCGAGCAGCCACACCTCCACCTCGTCGCCGGCCACCACCCGCGAAACGGGCTCGGCGACCACCGCGATCGCGTTCGCTCCAGCGAGACCGGCCAGCGGGCCGGGACCGTCAGCGCCCTCGTGCGACTTCCGCACGAGCCAGCCGCCATCCGGGGCCTGCTCTGCCACGACCGGCAGAAAGTGGGTGCGCCCCTGGCGGCTCGCCCAGCCCTCGGCGACGACCGCGCGCGTCGAGACGCGGTGAACCGCGGTGCGGCCCTGCAGGCGCAGCAGCGCCGGTCGCACAAATGCCTCGAACGAGACGAACACGCTCAGCGGGTTGCCCGGCAGGGCGAAAACCGGCGGGGCGAAGGTCGGAGGGCCGCCGTCGTCGTTATCGCTGAGGCGACCGAAGCCCTGGGGCCTGCCCGGGCGCATCCGCACCGAGCCGAACCAGACGCCGAGCGGTGCGAGCGCGGCCTTGACGACGTCGTAGACTCCCTCGCTCACGCCGCCCGTCGTCACGAACGCATCGACCGAGTCGGCGTGCTGCCGCAGCACCGTGATGAACGCGTCGGCGTCATCGTGCACCGCGCCGAGCGGCAGCGGCACGCCCCCGCACTCGGCGACCGCGGCTGCCACGAGCACGAGGTTCGAATCGTGCACCTGACCGCGCCGCAGCAGTGCCCCCGCGGGCCGCAGCTCGCTGCCGGTCGAGAGCACCCCGACGCGCGGGGCCGGATGCGCGAGCACCTCGGTTGCTCCCGTCGCCGCAGCGGCCGCGAGTGCCCCCGGGGTCAGGAGGGTTCCTGCGGTGAGTGCGACCTGGCCCGCGCGGATGTCGGAGCCGACCCGGCGGATGTTCGCCTCCGGCTGCGGGCTCTGGAACACCCGCACCTCGGCCCCAGCCCCGTCGGTGTGCTCGACGGGAACGACGCAGTCGGCCGCGCTCGGCACGGGCGCCCCCGTCATGATGCGCACCGCTTCCCCCGGCCCGATCGCGGGGTCATCCTCGGTGCCCGCCGGAAGGTCAGCGACGACCGTGAGCACCACGGGGCGGCTCTGGCTGGCCCCGGAGGCGTCGGCGGCGCGCAGGGCGTACCCGTCCATGGCCGAGTTGTCGAAGCTCGGCACATCATCCCGCGCCACGAGGTCAGCGGCGAGCGTGCGACCGAGCGCCTCGCCGAGCGGCGCAGTCACCGGCTCGAGCGGGCGGATGCCTGCCAGCACCCGCTCGAGGTGCTTCGCCACACTGACGCTCGCGTCGTGGTCACCGTCCGCACGCGAGTCGAGGGTCATGGTTCAGCCGACCCTGATGTGCAGGGTGCGGAACCCGCTCGCCGGGTACACCGCGTAATCGGGCTGCGCAGCGGCAGGCATGCTGATGGTGTCGGTCGCGGCGAGGAGCTCCTCGATCACAACCCGCAGTTCGAGGCGCGCGAGCGGAGCTCCGGGGCAGTCGTGGATCCCGCGGCCGTAGAGTAGGTTCTCCGCCGCGTGCTCCTCCGGCCGGAACCGCTCAGCGTTGCTAAGGTCGGCACCGCCGAAGTCAGCGTCACCAAGGTCGGCACCGCCAGAGTCAGTGTCACCAAGGTCGGCACCGCCGAAGACCACCTCGTCGCGGTTCGCCGACGCCCAGTTGACGTTGACTCGCTCGCCCGCGCGAATCATCCGCCCGCCCAGCTCGACGTCGCGCGTCGCCACCCGACGGTTCGCGATGAGCGGGGCGTGCAGCCGC
>DAOMOV010000012.1:0-20831 GCA_035444505.1 Terrimesophilobacter sp. | reverse complement strand
GTGGCGGCGGGGTCTGAGTCTGTAAGTTGCACCCATCCGTTCCCAAGACCCGCGAGCGCCAGCAACCGCCACTAGATTCAACTAATCGAGAGTCGAGTGGAGGAGCGAGCATGTCGGACACGGTTCAGACCGCCCCCACTCTCATCGAGCAGCGTCAGCGCGCCGTCGAAGAGGCAGTTCACAGCGGCGAAATGGAGGGGCTACATGTGGACCCCGACACCCGTGCCGACGCGGATGCCTACGTTGCTGGCCGCATCGACTCGGACGAGCTCGTAGCGCGCACCCGAGCACGCTACGGCCTTGGCTAAAGTCATCGATCCTACCGCTTGGGAAGCGACTGACAGCATGGCTCGAATCAGGCTATTTGGTGCTACGGACCGCTGAGTCCGCCGCCGGAATCCGGCGGGTACGGGTAGTCGAGCCGCGGGTCCGGCTGTAAAGGCGGGGGCGGGGCGACCGCGTTCAGTCGAGCGATCGCCGCGATGTCCTGTGCTTCCCCGAGAACGTGTGCGTAGATCCGCAGCGTCGTGTTCGGGTTCCGGTGACCGAGCCACTCGGAGACCTGGTTGACGGGAATGCCGGCGCGCAGCCAGGACGACGCCGCGTGGTGGCGCAAGCTGTGGATCGTGTAGCCGTGCGCTGTCTCGCCCCACTTAAGGTAGCGGCGGAACAGGTTCCCGCGTAGCTGTCGTCCGGTCTTCGAGGCGAACAGGTACTCGTCGGGGCCGCGGCCCTCGGCCCGACGGTGCGCGATCGCGTAGGCGCGGGCGACGAGCGGAACCGTGCGACCCTTCCTGGTCTTGGTGCCCTTCTCCTCGTACCCTTCGGAACGGGCGCGGGTAACACGGATCGCCGGGTGCGTGAGGTTCAGGAGGTTACTCACCCGCAGCGATCGCAGCTCGGACCAGCGCAGCCCGGTGAGGCTGATGAACTCGGTCACCTCGGCCATGAGCGGGTTGAGCTCGTACTGCTGCCGGAGCGTGTCGGCGAGCTCGGCGTCGGTGAAGGTCTCGACGTCCTCGGAGGCTTGCTCCTTGCCGGGCGGCATGATTACCTCACGCACCGGGTTACGCAGCAGCATCTCTTCCTGGACGGCGTAGTTGAACACCGCGCTGAGCGTCGTGCGGGAGCGAGACACCGTCGAGCGCGCCTTGGTCTTCAGTTCGTTGGTGAGGTGGCGGAGGATTTCACCCTTCCCGATCGAGGCGATTGGCAGGGCGGCCCAAGCGCGGGGTGTCGCTTTGAGGTTGTCGCGGTCGGTGCGCCAGGTGTGCGGGGCGACCTGATGGAGGCGCGTGTCCAGGAATGCGGCCACGACCTCACTGAAGGGCGTCGCGGTTTGCGTCGGAGGGAGGAACTCGCCGAGCTGCAGCGCCCGATACTGCTCGCGCTCCCACGTCTCTGCGTCGCCTTGGCGCCGGAAGGTGCGGGTCGCGACCAGGTGCCCGGCGTGCTTGATCCGCACGTCATACCGGAGGTCCCCCGACTTCACCCGCCGGGCCTTGATGCTCACGGCTCGATCCCGGCGAGTCGGTGGATGTCGATGCGTCGGTAAACGCGGCGGTGCGGAGTGATGGCGACCGGCTCGACGGGGGAGAGCCCGGCCAGAGCCAGGGCTCGTAGGGTTGTGCGGTGCAGCCCGAGGCGGGTCGCTGCCTCAGCCTCCGAATAGAACAGGCTTTGGCCTTGATCCTCGGCCGGAGTGCGACCAACGTCGATGTTAGTTGGTTCGGGACGGTCCATCGGGGCGGCGACCGACGGCGTACGTTATCCCGTCCAGCAGGCCAGCTTTGCGCGACTTGGTTACGCAGTGCGATGCGGTTCGTTCTGGGATGCCGAACTCGGTGGCGACTGCCCGCGTGGGCGCCAGTGCCGCCAGCGCCGCAACTCCGTACACCAACTCCACAAGCTCCAACGTGTTGGCAGTTGGCCCCGCGGTCGCCGCGGCCTGCGCCATCCATTGCGGCAGTAGCCGACCGTCAGTGTCGAGCAGATCGCGAAGTGTGCGCTGCTTGCCTTCGAACTCCACCGCCACACAGTGCGGCACCGCCGCCGACATCAACTCCCCGAGCCGCACCTGGCGCAACACCGTTGGTGTGATCTCCATCGTTGTGCCCACAGCACGGTGAGCGGCGGCGGTGATGCGGTAGCGGCCGGCATCGGCGGAATAGGCAGCGCTGATGGTGGTCTCCACAGAGATGTCGTCAGCGGTTGCAGTGGCGGCAAACGTCGGAGCGATCCGCAACGCGGACCCGAGTGGCAGCGTGGCGTGCTTCCACGTCATGCGCTGGCCTTCGAGTGTACGCACGTCGATCTTCACCTCCCTAGTTTGCCTTTCCGCGTCACGGTTCCGCTATTGCGTGTTCTTGACACAGTTCTACATGATTGCATATCGTGTGTCAATCCATGACATGAATACGCAAGAGCGGAGACCGATGGACAGCAAGGATGAGCAGCGTCGGCGGCGTCGTGCGGAGTACAGCCGCCGATATCGCGCGGAGCACTCAGAACGAATTGCAGAGTACAAGCGTGTCTGGCGCGCTGAACATGCAGAGCAGATCGCGGAGTCCAAGCGCGCTTGGCGCGAACGCAATCTCGAACACGACCGTGCGCGAAACCGAAAGTACATGCATGCCAGAGCCGCCAAGGAGCGGATCGAGAGGGAACGCCGGGAGCGCAAACGTCAGTACGCGCACGATCGATACCACGCCGACATCGAGACAAGCCGGGCGAGCCGACGCGAAGCCCGAGTGCGACAGCGCGCCGAGGATCCCGAGGGTTACCGCGAGGGCAAGAAACGCCGCAACGACGCTTGGCGAGCCAGCCACCGAGACCACGTCAACGCGAAGGCCCGAGCGAAGCGCCAACGCGATCCCGCGGCGAAACAGGTCGCCGCGCAGAAGTACTACGACACTCACGCTGAAGAGCGCCGCGCCTACAGTCGCCGCTACCACCGGGACAATCGCGACCAACAACTCGCCCAGCAGCGTCGTTGGCGCCAGCGCGAGCAGCGCCGACTTGAAGCCGGGCTTCCCGTCCGGCGCCTGCACCGACTGACCCCCGCAGAGCGAGATGCGCACGCGGCGGCGGCTGCCGAGTTCTTCTCCACCCGTGTGATCGAGCCGATGCGTCGGCGGCTGCGGGCAGAGTTGGACGGTCCAACCCCGCCGGAGCTCCTCGCAGCCTGGAAGCGTGAGTGCGAGCGGTACCGCGCCGCGCACTACGCCAGCGAGCACCCCGAGACCAGCTCCCGCGAGCGCCGCCGTGCACAGGCCGAAGCACGCCGGCTCGCCGAAGAGGCGCGGCTGGACACGATCGGCCGGGCAATCAACGACCGACTTCGCATCTCCCCGCGCCGCCGCGAGCCCGACCCCGCCTACCTGCCGCAGACAACGTCTCCATCGACCGGACCGGGGATGAGCCTATGAACCGGGCGGGCGAGCACAGGGCAGGACAATCCTCCTTCCCAGCACCGGCACGCAATGTTCTCCACAGACTCCCACCATCGCGCGCGGCCGCTGACCACATCGCCAATCATCAACCCATCACCACGTCCGAAAGGAACGCTCCCATGCTCGACCTATCCCAGGCCGACGCCGCGATCTTCCGCACCGCCGTCGCCGCATTCACCTACTACCCCGCCAAGACCGAACGCGAACCCGGCTACACCGTCGACGAGGACCTCAACTGGTGCATCCGCCCACTACGGAACCTGCCTCAACAGGAACACGATCAACTGGCTAAGCACATACGACAACTCATCATCGACCCCACCGCCGACCGGCAGAGCTTCATCCGCCACCTCAGATCGCTGACTGGCGAACCCAACCCGAACGACGATCTTGCTGAACCTTGACACAGATAGGCAATACTGATTCACTCGTTACTAATACCTGACATCAATAAGCAATCCATGGAGGTGGCGATGTGACCGACACGATCGAGGCCGAGGACGTCGAGCCCAGCGACACGCCTCGCCGAATGCCACCGCCCACTCCGTACTTTCGACGCATGGCCCGAAAGGAAGCCCGCGTGAGGGAGGATCAGTACGTCGCGTTATCGCGGCTGGTCCAGTTGCTCTCGCGGCGCAGACTGGTGCGCAGCGGACCCCGGCTGACAGAGAACACCTTGATCCGGGTCGCAATCGACCTGCTGCTGGAGCGGGCCGACCGACTCGCCGGAGACACCGAGTCCGACCTGCGCGCATCAGTGCTCGACGAGCAGCCCGAAGCGACAGCGTGGTCCGACCCAGCGCTGTTCGAGCTCGACACGGCGCAGGAGGCTGATGACGCGGCCCCGGGTGGTTAGCGATGGCTCGGCGCCATGTGCCGCCGCCCCCCACGCAGTTGGCCTTCGACCTGTGGGGCGACGAGGGAACGGATATCGGGAAGGAGCAGGGCTATGAGGAGGATGCAGCCGCTGTGGCAGATCGTCATAGCGACGATGATGGTCGTAGGGATGCGGCTCGGGGAGAGTGGGCGGATGAACACCTACGGCAGGCAGGCGATGGCGCACTGGCGACGCCACCTACCGGCGGCGTACCGGCAGATCCCGGATCCGGAGGCATTCTTCACCCGAGCGGGCGAGGAGATGCAGACCCAGGTGACCGAGCTGTCTACACGCCTGGCGGGGCCGGACCTGCCGGGGGAGGGCTACCTAGAGAAGGTGGCTCGGCTGACCCGCGCGAAGACGGAAGCGGAGCAGATCGTGCGGACGGATTCGGGGATGTTCCCGGAGCCGGAGCCGACGCGCCAGGAGTGGGAGCAGACCAGCCCGCAGGAGGACGCGCTGATCGACTGGGCTTGGCAGATGCAGGCGCAACTGGAGGGTCTGGCCGACACCCAGCTGAGCTTGGAGCAGGCGGCGAAGGAGTGGATTCTGCCGGGGGGGTTCTTGGCTCAGATGGCGACGTCCTCTTCACCTTGGGAGTTCTGGAAGACGCACCCGAGGCAGTGGGAGACTTCGGTTCAAGCGCGCTGGGAGCGGCACCTGAACCAGTACCGCACCGACCGGTAGCGACACCGTTCCGGCCCGACCCTGCGACACCACTGGTCCCGTCCGGTGAGCACGCCCGGTTTGAGGCGAACCTCGCGGCGATCCGGCTCCTGCGTCTCCTCGACAACGAGAACCGTCCCACCACCCCAGATGAGCAGCGCGTGTTGGCCGGCTGGTCGAGTTGGGGTGCGATCCCGGCGGTGTTCGACGAGAGAAACTGGGAATGGGATCGGCAGCGGACGGTGCTGCAGGAGGTGCTGTCGGAGAAGGAGTTCACCCAGGCCCGACGGACGGTACTGAACGCCCACTACACCGATCCACGCTATGTCGTGGAAATCTGGTCTGCGTTGCAGGGGCTGGGCTTCACCGATGGTCGGGTACTGGAACCCGGCTGCGGAAGCGGCACCTTCCTCGGCCTGGCCCCGGAGACTGCCCGGCTGGTCGGGGTCGAACTCGATCCGACCAGCGCTCGAATTGCCCAAGCCCTCTACCCGCAACACCATGTCCGTGCGGAATCGTTCGCCGACACCCGCTACCCCGCGGCCTCCTTCGACGCCGCCGTCGGCAACGTCCCGTTCGCCGATATCGTGCTGCACGACCCGCTCGACAACCCCAACGGGCACTCGCTACACAATTACTTCCTACTCAAGAGTCTGCGGCTGACCCGCCCCGGTGGAATCGTGGCGGCGCTGACTTCGCGTTTTACCTTGGATGCCGCCAACCCTGCCGTCCGTCGCGAGATCTCCCGATACGCTGACTTGCTCGGTGCGATCCGCCTCCCGACCGGGGCGCATCGTCGCACCGCCGGCACCGAGGCGCTCACCGACCTGCTCATCTTGCGCCGCCGCGAACCCGACACCGCACCACGCGATACACGGTGGGAACACGTCACCGAACGTGACATCGATGGGGTGCACGTCAAGGTCAACGCCCATTTTGACGAGCACCCGGAGCATGTGTTGGGAACCCTTACCGTGGGCCGCGGCATGTATAACGCCGAGACCCTGCGCGTGCGTTCGGACGATCTTGCTGCCACCCCTGACCGCCTCCGTGATGCGCTGCGCACGGTGGTTGCCGAGGCGGTGGACCGCGGTCTCGGCTTCTCCGCGCGTGCTCCCGAACAAGCCAACGCCGAAACCGACCAGGAGATGCTGCCACAGGCGTGGGAGGGAACCCTCTCGGCCGAGCCCGATGGCACCTTCACCGTGGTGGCCGCGGGTCGGAAGGAGCCGATGAAGGTGCCCGCGTCCGCCGCCGGTGAATTGCGCCAGCTACTGCGGCTTCGCGACGGTGCCAGCCGGCAACTTGCTTTGGAGCGATCCACCGTCGAAGACACCGAGCAAATCGTCCAGGCGCGCGCCGGCTTGCGCACGGACTGGGAGACCTATGTGCACCGGTTCGGGCCGATCAACCGGTTCACCCGGACCTCGACCGGGCGCACGGACGAGGACGGTCACCCGATCTACGCGCGCCGCACGCCCACGGCGACCCGGCTACTGCGCGGCGACCCGTTCGGACCCTTGGTGTTCGCCCTCGAGATCTTCGACGATGACTCTCAGGAAGCGGAACCGGCCGCGTTGTTGGAGCGTCGCGTGATCGCCCCGCGCCCCGAACGTCTCGGAGCCGACACCCCCGCCGAGGCCGTGCAGATCTGCCTAGACCAATTGGGCCGCATTGATCTGCCCACCATCGCCGGGCTGCTGGGTGAGGTGCCGGAGCGGGCTAGGGAACTGCTTGGCGAGCTCGTCTACGGCGACCCCGAACACGACGGTGAGCTGGTGCACGCGCCGGCCTACCTGTCCGGGTCGATCTACCCCAAGTTGGAAGTCGCGCGCGCTGCCGCCGATCGAGACGACCGCTATCTGGTGAATGTGGCTGCGCTCGAGCGTGTGCTGCCCGACCCGCTGGGGCCGGAGGAGATTAGCGCGAAGATCGGCGCCGTCTGGATCAGCCCTGACCACCACCAGCAGTTCCTCCGGGACCTGCTCAACGATCACGGTGCCACCGTGACCTGCCCGCTGCCGGCAACGTGGAAGGTTCGCGGAGCGATGCGGTTCACGGTTCGCGCCAACCAGGAATGGGGCACCGAGCGCCGCCCCGCACCGGACCTGTTCGAACTGATCGCGAACCAGACCCCGATCCGCGTCGACGACACCTACAAGGACGCCGACGGCCGCGAACGCACCGTCTTCAACCCCACCGAAACGGCCGCCGCCCAAGACAAAGCACAGCTGATTCAGGAGCGGTTCGAGGAGTGGGTGTGGGAGGATCCCGACCGCGCCCGCGAGCTTGCCGCCGAGTACAACCACCGGTTCAACTCGATCACCCTGCGCGACTACACCGGCGACGGCGAGCACCTGTCCCTGCCGGGCATGACAGAAGCGTTCGAGTTGCGACCGCACCAGCGCGCCGCGGTAGCCCGGATAATCGCCGAACCGGCAGTGGGCCTGTTCCATGAGGTCGGCGCCGGCAAGACGGCGGAAATGGTGGTCGGGTCGATGGAGTTGCGAAGGCTCGGCATGGTCCGCAAGCCCGCCCTCGTAGTGCCGAACCACATGCTTGAGCAGATCAGCCGGGAATGGCTGCAGTTGTATCCGCAAGCGCGGATCCTCGCCGCCAGCAGCGACACCCTCGCCGGAGATAAACGGCGGGTGTTCATCGCGCGGGCGGCCGCGAACGACTGGGACGGCATCATCTTCACCCGCACCGCCTTCCAGCGCCTCGACCTGGAACCGGAGAACCTGACCGCGTTTACCGATCAGCACCTGGCCGTGCTCAAACAGGCGCTGGACTTCACCGCCGAAGACGACAAGCGCACCCTCAAGCAGATCGAGAAAGCCATCGCGCGTGAGGAGGAGAAGGTCAAGAAGCTGCTGGATACGCCCCGCGACCCGGGCGTGAGCTTCGAGGCCACCGGCATCGACTACGCCATCGTCGATGAGGCCCACGATTACAAGAACCTCGTCACCACCTCCAACATCCCCGACGCGGCGATCGCCGGCTCCGCACGTGCTTTCGATCTCGCTCTGAAGATCGACTATCTGCGCCGCACCCACCCGTCCCGCTATGCGACCTTCGCCACCGCCACCCCGATCGCCAACAGCATCACCGAAGCCCACGTGATGCAGCGATACCTGCGCCCGGACCTGCTCGACGATGCCGGGGTGCTGCCGTTTGACGCGTGGGCGGCCACCTTCGGGCAGACCGTCACCGAAGTCGAGATGGCACCCACCGGCGGCAGCAACTTCCGCGTCAAGACCAGGTTCGCAAAGTTCCAGAACGTGCCCGAGATGCTGCGCCTGTGGCACGTCTTCGCCGATGTGAAGACCGCCGAGGACCTGAACCTCCCGACCCCGCTGATCAGGGCCCGCCCGGACGGGCGGCGCATCCCCGAGACCGTGCTGCTGACACCCGGGCAGGAAGTCCGCGACTACGTCGACCAACTCGGCCAGCGCGCCGAAGCCGTCGCGAACCGGATGGTGTCACCGTCGGAGGACAACATGCTCAAAATCAGCACCGACGGACGCAAAGCGGCACTGGACATCCGCATGGTCGAACCACGCACCGACCCCGCCCTGGTTCCCCTGGACGAGATCGCCGACCGGATCGCGCGCATCCACCACGCCCACGCCGAAAGCGTCTATCAGGACACGCGCACCGGGCAGCCTTCCCCTCTGCCCGGCGCGCTGCAAATCGTCTTCTGCGATCTGGGCACCCCCAACCCTGACCGATGGAACGCCTACCACTACCTCAAAGCGCAGCTGGCCGGACGTGGCGTGCCCGAAGGGGGAATCCGGTTCGTGCACGAAGCCCGCAATGATGCCGAGAAGGCGCGTCTGTTCGCCGCCTGCCGGGACGGGAAAGTCGCCATCCTGATCGCCTCCACCTCCAAGGCCGGCGTCGGCACCAACGTGCAAGCCCGCGCGATCGCACTGCACGATGTGGACTGCCCGTGGCGACCCGCCGATGTCGCCCAACGGCACGGCCGGATCCTGCGTCAAGGCAACCAGAATCCCGAGGTCGAGATCATCCAGTACGTCACCGAGCACACCTTCGCCGCGTACATGTGGCAAGCCATTGAACGCAAGTCCAAGTTCATTGGCCAGGTCATGCGCGGACGGCTCGATGTCCGCGAAATCGACGACCTCGGCTCCGATAGCCTCTCCGCCGCCGAAGCCAAAGCCCTCGCCTCCGGCAACCCACTGCTTTTGGAACGGTCCGTCGCATTGAACGAAGCCACCCGGCTGGAAAGACTGGAACGCTCCTACCAGCGCGCCCAGAACACGCTGCGGGCCTCCATCGACGCCGGCGGCCGCACCCTAGAGCGTCTCACCGCCGACCTGACGGCGCTGCAGGTAGCCGTAGGGAAAGTCGAAGACCTCAGCGGCGACCGGTTCCGGATCATCATCGGCGCCTCCCGCTACACGTCCCGGACCGACGCGGCCGCAGCGATTGCGCAGTGGGCGTGCAGCCGTTCGCTGCACTTCGCCCGACCTGTGCGCGATGATCGCGGCCACGGCGCGCTCGGCCAGATCAGCGGCTTTCCGATCAGCGCCCGGACCCGCACCGATCTCGGCAAGATCCTCCTGGAGCTCTCCCTCGACGGGGTTCCTGGTTCCACCGCGACAAGTCCCGTCGAGAAGGTGCTCGACGACGGACTGGGTCTGATCCGACAGCTCGAGCACCGTGCCACCGGCATCCAGTCCCTCATCGACCGCACCCACGAGCGCATCGCTACCACGCAGGAAACCCAGCAGGACGCGCAACGCAACCTCGGCGCCCCGTTCAAACACGCCGACGCCCTCCACTCCGCCCGCACTGAGCTCGCCCGCATCAACGACGCCCTCGACGAACTCGCCAAGGAGCCTGCGGCACCAACTGCCGACGCACCGCCAGGTGCCGTCACGTCGCAGATGATCGGGGCACCCGACGCCTACGCGCCCGTACCACCAAACCTCACGACCGGCCCGTCTCTGACCTGACCGCACCCAAGTCCGGGGTGCGCCCGGCATGCCCGATTCTGCGGGGTCGGTGACACCTCGTCAAGGCACGCGAAAACTCCCCTCCGGTCGTGCCTCCCTCCGAGGACTTTTCGCTCTGCGGCCTTGACAAGCCGCCACCGACCCCGGATCCGGCAAGGGTGCCGGACGGCACAGGCAAGAACGAGGAGAGGCACGACCATGACCACGATCACTATCCGCATCCACCGAGTCCAGACCACCACCATCGAGATGGATCAGCCCTTCGACCCGAACGGCGACCTAGACCGCCAGCTCGACGACACCGGAGCCTGGGGCGTCCTCTCGGCCCGGCTGCACGAAGACAGCAACGTCCTCAGCATCAGCCTGCTGCCCGCACCGATCCCGGCCTACCCCGGCGACCCCTACGTGATCGTCGAGGGCGGACTGGTCCAGAACGATCCACTGCTGCCGGTCTTCGACCTCGACATCCTCAAGACCAGCTTCATCACCGACGACGACATCCTCTACGCCCGCGACCTCGCAGACCGCGCCCGCGACTACGGACTCACCGACCTGGCAGCCCGCGTCGACCGCTTCCTCAGCGACGACTAAACACGAAGGAGAACCCCATGCGCATCGCCATCAGCGGCTACCCGCTCCCCGAGCCGGTCATCATCTACGACATCACACCCGACGGCCTGATTCACCCGGACGGGTGGCTCCTCGACCACGCCGACGTTGCCCAGTTGCTTCGCACCTGGCGCGACGCGCCCACCGACGAGGATGACGTGACGCGCGAATGGGCCTACAGCGAATCCGGTCTGTTCGTCACCGCTCTGTACATGGAAGGCGAGATCGGTATCGCATTCTGGGAGTCGGCCCGCGGCTCGGACGGCACCGACGTCTACTCCACCCAGAACATGCCCTTCGACTTCGACATCCGACTCCTCGACGACACCACCGGGCAGGGTGAGCGCTTCCGCACCACCGGAGGTACCCGATGAGCGCGGACGCAGCTGGGCAACTCGCCTTCGACATCGACACGCTCATCCACGACGCCGACCTGCAGGCCCAACCACCGTGGGCCGGCCCCGCACCATTGCACTTCGCCAGCGACTACTACACTCCAACCGAACTGGACGACGCGTTCCGGCGTTGGCAGTTCGAACACGGCACCTCCGCCTCCATCGCTCGCTCCCACATGTGGCACTCCATCGTCACCATGGACCGCGCCAACACCAACACCCCCGGGCACGACCTCGCCGTCCTGTCCGCGGACCTGCGCTGCGAACACCACGGTCAGGACTGCCACTGCGTCGGCGCCTACCTGTACCGGGCCATCTGCGAGCCGTGCCACTGGCACCGCGACGGCGACGAGCACTGCGTCGTTGAAGCCTGGCACGACCACGCCTGGCCCGGCTGGCGCAGCCTCCCCGTCGTTCCCGCCGAGATCGCCCACTGGGATCAGCAGGGCCGACCGAGCAAGTGCCTCACCGCCTGGATCGACGAGCACCAACCGACTGACTGGCACAGGCCCGGCGCGCCGATCATCACTGGCCGCCACCCGCACGGTACCCGGCATGTGCCCGGTCGCAGCCCCTGGGGAGGCTTCGACCTCTCCCACACCGCCCTGCTGTCGGGCCCTACCGATGCCGCGAGCCTTCCCACAAGCTAGGGCCGCATCCGAGGCGGCCGGTAGAATCAAACCCGAATGGAAGGAATGAGATCATGACCGTCGAACAGGCGATGTGGCACATCAACGATGTGGTCGCCTACGACGCGATGCGTGAGCTTTCCAGCAACGTACAAGCACTCCTCCTCGGCCGGCAGCGCGACGGCGACCCGACCGCCCACGTCGAACTTCTCGAACTGCGCCGCACAACCCTCGCCGTCGACGGCTACGACCGCGCCGCCGTCGACGCGTTCGCCCAGCAACTTCGAGTCCGCGCAGACGACCTCACCCATGCCCAGTAAACCGGCACCGCTCACCCCCGACGAGCACGAAACCATCTACCGCACGCTCGTGCAACCCGTGCTGTTCGACGCCGCCCCCGGAGGTCACGACAAACCTACCCTCGTGCTGTTGGGCGGTCAGCCCGGCGCCGGGAAGTCCCGCTCCACTGCACGGCTGCTGGCTGAATACGACGGCATGGTCGCACTTACCGGCGACGACCTGCGTATCTTCCACCCCCAGTTCCGTTCGCTCGTGACCGAGCAGCCCGAACAAGCCGGAAGTATCCTCGCCGAAGCAACCCGTGGCTGGGTACGCGCTGCCCTCGACGACGCTCTCACCCGACGACACTCGCTGCTGTTAGAGGGAACCTTTGGCGACCCCGACACCACCCTCGCCACCGCAACACGCTTCCGGGATGCCGGATTCCACGTGCGCATCATCGCGGTCGCCTCACCTCGCGTTCTCAGCATCGTCTCCGCCGCCTCCCGCTACCTGCGCGATCGCAAGCTCGGCAACCCCGCCCGCTTCACCCGACTGTCCGCCCACGACCGCGGCTACCACGGCACCACCCGCCTCATCGATAGTCTCCAATCAAGCTCACCGACCGCTCGGGTCACGATCATCAGCCGCAACGGCAACGTCCTCTACGACCGCGAGCACGACAACATGGACTCCACGATCAGTGACGCGGCGACCGCACTCCACGACGGACGCCAGCCCGCCTCTTGGGGAGCCAGGTCCACGATGGAACTCCTCGGCGAACTCAAACAGATCACCGGCTACGCCATCTCCTCCGGACAGCTGACCCCCGAGTTCGCCGAACTACTCGACCACGCACATCAACTCACCCTCGCGGAAGTCATCCCGAAGCTCAGCGTCGCCCCAGACTCGCCGCAAGCCCGGTTCATCCAACAAGCAGTCTCCGAGCAGCTCGTCGCCCTGCGTCGCGCGGCAGAGCCGGCAGGTCGGCTCGACGCAAACCTCACGCCCCGGCCCGAGGTTGCAGCCGCGCGACTCGAGCTCGGCTGACCTCCTCGGTCGATCACGTTCGCGTCGAAGGTCCGCGAAGCTAACTGCTCTCTGCTTGCGGCTTGTACTCCGGCATGAATCCGAAGCCGAGATGCTGGCGGCTACTCATCGGATCGCGATGAAAGTCCCGAACGACGCGCACGCGTTCACCGAAGTCGGTCGATCCTTCCAGCCGGTACTCGTTCCCGTTCCCAGGATGGATGCCGACGGCGAAATAGAACGTTGCGGTCGCGCCGCTGATGTTATGCTCGTCGATCCAGCCGACCACCTTCCCGTCGACGCGCACCTCCCACCGCGCCAGTTCGCTGCGCCGCCGAGTCGCCGGCAGCAGCCGGCGAACCACCGCTCCATCCCGATTCTGCGGCGCGTACGAATAGCTCGGCTCAGACATAGCTGCGCACGATCTGCCACTGAGCGCTGGCCTGATCGAAGCGGACATCGAAGACCCTCGTATCACCGTCACCCGAACCAGCGGTGAATCGCCAAGCAGGATCGGGCAGTGGGTGCGTCATCCGGCTATATTCCATGTCAAGCAAAGTCGGCTCATCCATCACGCGATACTCGCGATCGCCCCACACCATCCGACAGGGCTTGCTGTCTCTCATCGTGAGCGCAATATGCTCCAACATCAACACCTCCAACTATCGAAGATATGTTCGATAGAGTGACCACTGTAATCCGAGCCGCCGCAGACGACAACCAGAGCATCTTCGGCGACGGTTAGGCTCGGTTCACAGGGAGGTGGCCGGTGCGACGCAGGACCACCCTGGAACGGCCCACGACCTACCAGGAACTCGTCACGGAGGTCCGCCGCTACGACCGCGATCAGCTGCTGCTGGCGCTGGCAAACTACTCGCGGATCTGGGACGGCTCGCACACGCTTCCCGAAGGGCGCACCAATCCCTTTCTGCCCTGGAATGTCGCTGGCGCAGCCGCCACAGCACTGACCCGCGGCACCTCGGGTGGGCGAGCCCCGGACGCCGATGATGTGGCCTGGGCCTGCTACCTTTACTTCAACCTCGAGCATCCAGGCGACACCGCCGATCCCGGATTCGCGGTGCGGCTCCTGGCCCGCATCCTCGCCCAGCAGGCCCCGTACCAGCGCGCCAGCATGCTGGAATTGGCGCGGCCGGTGGCCCTGTTCGAGCAGACAGCGTTCAAACCCGATTACCAGCCGCGGGTGATGACACCCGGCTGGGGAGAGCGGGTACTGGGTTGCTCGGTATCCGAGTGGGTCTCCGTCGGCTTCGCCCTCTATGCGGCAATGAAGAATGGTAGCCACTACCCTTTCGACTGGGAACCCGGACTCGACACCCTCCTGGGCGTACTCGGAGGTCGGGCGCGCTTTGAGGAGGTCGTCGAGCGAGGCTTCACCACGGATGTCGCCTCGTTCAAGGCGGAGCGCCGGGCACTCGTGGACGCGCATCCCGGAACCGACTACGCCCGTTACCAGCGGGAGCCCTACGCGTTCAACCCGCTCTACCGTCGCCCGCTGGTCGCGGGCATCCGCGACGGCTACTGGGTCGCGCCCTGCGTGCCGGCAATCGAGCTGCGCACATCGGCGCTCGGCGTCCTCTACGAGGGCATCGCCGATCATGGCGACGACTTCTCGCAGGACACCGGCCAGCTCTTCGAGCAGTACGTGGGGCGCCACCTCGACCTGCTTCCCGGGGTGCCGGTCGTGCCGGAGGTGCGCTATCGGATCGGCAAGGACGAGCTGCTGTCGGTGGACTGGATCGTCGTGCTTCCGAGCGTGGTGCTGCTCATCGAATGCAAGAGCATGATCCCACGTCGTGAGATTCACGAGGGCTTGGACGCGTTCGAGGATGCGCATGCACGGTTGGACAAGCCGATCAAGCAGATCAACCGCACCGCCCAGGCCATCCGCGATCGTCGCCCGGAGTTCGCAACTATCCCGGCGGATCGCCCGATGGTTGGTCTGGCGGTGACCCTCGGCAACTTCGACCTCGCAAACGAGCCGAGACTGCGCGCGCTGCTGACCACCGCGGGCGTGCCTACGGCGTTCGTCGGCATCGACACCATCGAGCGCCTTGTGACCGCCCCGGTCGACGAGCTCGATGCGACCATGCAGCGCGCCGCCGCCCCCGCCGCCGACGGCATCTCCGAGCCGTCGAGCTGGCCGGAGACCACAGGCAATGGCAATCCGATCATCGAGGCGGCGTTCGCCGACCTGCCCGCTGTCGCTCTGGTGGGAAGACGGCTGATCGTCGGGGCGACGGAGGCTGACTAGATCGGGGCCGCGTTGAAGGTCGGTGCTGGACGTCCGTCGGCGACTTTGTCCCGGCCGAAGAGCGGGACCGGTCCGTCAGTCTTCGGGGTGCCGTACCGACCGCACATGCCGTTCAGGGGCGGTCCCCGGGTCAGACGCTCTTGCGTGGGTGCTACGCGCCGCGATGGTTGGTTCGACGAAGGTCGTACAGGCGGAACGCTTCGCTCAGGGTCAGGGTGCCGGCCGCGAGGGCCGGGCCGACATCGTTCTCCAAGTCACCGCGAAGCTTCATCAGGGACGAGCCGTCACCATTGCTTGCCGCTTCGTTGCGGTCGAGGCGCATGAGAGCGAAGTGGTATTGAGCGTGGGCGGCGGCGCTTCCGGATCGCCAGATTGACTGGGTGGCTCCGACGAGGATCTGCTCGTCATGCATGTGCTGGGCTACCCAGTCGATGGCCTCGGTCTGGTTAAACCGCATCTTGCCGACATCCTCCGGGACGTCCAGCTTCGATGCGACGGCCTGTAGTTGAACCTGGCGCTGGCGTAGCCGCGCCAGGAGTTGGGCTCGAGCCTGATCGGGTTTCCCGTCTGGGAGCACCATATCCCTGAACGATGTCAGCTGGGCACGGAGGTCGTCTGCACGAAGTCGGAGAGCACGTTCGCGACGCATCTGTCGGCTGGGGGGTGCGAGCACCCACACTGCGTTTACTGCAGCGACGAAGGCAGTCCGGGCCACGGTCATGTACGCGGTCGGATACAGGGTGCTCGTAGCTCGCATCGCGTCAATGGCGAACTCCAAGTGTTCGGACGAGACGCACATCGAGTACCAGCTGAGGCTCTCAACATTCAGGCCGTCGAGCGCGTCGGCGGCCAGCGAACTGCCGGATTCAGGAGCCTGAGGCGCTTCTGCACGCTTGCGCCATGCCTCGATCGCGAAAGCCATCCGTCCGAGACGGCGCTGCCAGTCGCCTCGATCGCCATATTCCGCGAAAGTACGGCTGGACCGCCCTTGTGTCATGGCCGCACTCTATCGGCCGAGCTCGATTCGGCCGCCACGCTCATGCCCGTCTGCATGTCCGAGGCGCATGGCCCCGCTACTTGTCCAGCGGAAAGACAAAGAGGTCCCCCGGCTGGCCGCCGACTGCATCGCAGCGCGAGCAATCCCAAGATGTTTCTTGCCGAAGCGGCCGGCGAGTTCCGAGTCACTGAGCATTGAACTGCCTCAGCACCTCTGTCGCCGCGAGTTCAACATCGTCGATCGACGCGATTCCAAACACGTCTTCCGTGGTCGTACTGCCGATAAAGAGTTCCCCGTCCGGCAGGTCTTTGATCGACCATGCACCAGCGCCAGCAATAGCGTGTCCGGCAGTGAAATCGGCACAGTCGAGGTGCTCGAGCGAGTTTCTCAGTGTCCTTAGCGGCGAGGGCACGGAGTCGGCTTCCTGCCCCGTCTCTCGCGCATATCGGGCTAGCCAGCGGTCCAGCTGCGCGGCCATCCAGATGAGCTTCGCCTCGGCGGCCCACACAGTTCGGAATTGGCCCGCGATGGTCGCATCGTCAGGACTCCAATCCTCGCCTCGCTCGGCTTGATCCATGAGTTGGTGATGGCGCGCTCGAGCCGCACGGGCGATCGGCACCTGATCGCGGACTTCTTCTGCCCAGGTCCGGATGAAGAAGAGCATCGCGTCGTGCGGGTCCTGGGCAGCTTGCCAGACCAGAAGGGGCGAACGAGTCATGCCCAAGTGTTGCTTGCCGCACAGTAGACCTGCAAGGGAGCCCCGACAAATGGAGCACGATTAGGTCCCCAGACCTTTGCCAGGTGGCGCGGCGGACGAAGTTCTGCGCGGATTCATGCAAGATTGGTTGGATATCCGGCACAGCTTCACCACGCGCTAAAACAGCGTCTCGGTCTGCCCCTGAGCGTGGGCAGTGACCTTCACTGAGAGCGGTTCGGATGCGGCCCTCGCAGCATCAAGCAGCTCGCCCGCGGACGCAGTAGAAGTCAGCCACTCGTCCGCGAATCCCGGCCCGATGAGCAGCGGCATCCGATCGTGCATGGCTTCAATCTGTGAAGCTGCGGGCCGCATCACGAGCGAGTAGCAGATGTACTCGGTGCCGTCCGCGTGGATACCGGGCTGGGTGACTGCGGCGAGCCCGAGGAGGTCCCCGCTGTGCTCGAGGTGGTGCCATACTTTCTGCGGCTTTTGCATCTCGCGCCAGTACGACGCCGGGGCGATTGCTGTGGAGATCGGCTTCGTCCACGTTGACAGCCGCTCGATGCGGGAATTGATCGATGGGTACGAGGCTGCCTTCCCGTCCACCAGGTGACCCCACCAGGCCTCGGTGAAACCCTCGCGCTGAATGAGCGGGTTGAGGTTCTTCGCGCGGATCCCGGTCGGCCTGATCATTGCTCCGGCATTGCTCTCGGCCCATGCCCTGAGCCTGTCGAGGGTTGCGGCGTCGACCACATCGATCCACTCCTTGTCGGAGAACCGTGGGTCAAGACCGTAGGACGCGCACATGGTTTCAGGGTACGCCGGGACCACGAAGACTGCCGCGCCCAGCCGAAGCCGGGAGGGGGCGATTTGCGGAGGGGATCAGACGAGGCGCGGGTATCCGACTGATCGCCCCACGCCGCTGAACCAGTGGGACCGGGCGAGTGCCGTCCAGAAGGCCGTAGTTCTGCCAATGGTCGGGATAGACGAACACGTTGGACATCTCTGGATTTCACCAACCGACTGTTCTTGCTGCGGACGATGAGGCCGTATCTCAGCCACGGGACCAACCGTGATCGTGGCCCATGACTTCAGCGGGGTAGTTGCTTGAGCAAGCCTTCTAGGCGAGCGGTGACGCTCGTCCATCCCGCCAGTTGGCTACCGCCGAACGCTGATGAACGTCTAGCACCTACAGACTTGAGCACCCAGTAACAGACTTCAGGTGATGCACGCAGGCACTCGGGTGTGGCCGGCACTTCGCGCGTAGCGTGAACTCATGAGGGGCGGACTGGAGCGGTGGAAACGCGGCGTCGCGTCCGACGGCGTGCACCAAGCAGTCGGCTACGCGTTCGAGGGAACCTGCGATGCCACACACCGCCACGGCCCGGGTCGCGGAGTCGAGAACGCAATCAACTACAGCGGCGTTGACACCGTCACCCGGTTTACGGTGACTGGTGCAGGAGTAGTGGAGGATCGGCTGGATGTTCGCCAACTTGCCCGGTGGGTGGACGGGGCTGATCCATTGACGGGGCAGCCGCGCGGGCGAGTGCTGACCAGTCCGGATGCGGACTTGCTGCTGGATGCGACCATGAACATGCCCAAGTCGTACAGCCTGGCCCTGCTCCTCTCGCCCGGTCTGCGGGAAGAGTTCGAGGCGCTGCAGGACCGCATCCGCGACCGGACACTGCTGATGTGGCAGCGCGAGCTGAACGCACGCCGCGGTGCGGGTGGGCTGATCCGTGAGTCGATCGCTCAACTTGAGGTCGTCGAGCTGCGACACGAACGCTCCCGCGCCCTGGACCCCCACATCCACCGGCATCTGTGGCTGGGGGTGAAGGTGCTCGGTGAGGACGGGAAGTGGTCGAACGTGGACTCGCGGGTGGCGATGAAGCTGCACACGGTTGTCAACGCCGAAGGCGACCTCGCCTCCCGCACCGACCCGGACTGGGTCAATGCTCTCGCCACCCACGGCTACACCCTCGATAGTGATGGGGAGATCGCCGAACTCGCCCACTTGGTGCGGCCTCTCTCGCGCCGCTCGAATCAGATCGAGGCGAACCGGGCGCTGCGCTTGGCGAAGTGGCGGCGAGTGCACCCTGGGCAGCAGCCTGACCACGCAGTGCTTGCCGGCATCGACCGGTGGGCCTGGGCGCAGCACCGCCCGGGCAAGCCCGAGCACGTGGATGAGGACGCCTGGCAGAATCTCGTCCGCTCCGAGATCCAACAGCTCGACGCGGGCGCAGTCCGGCCCCGCGCACGGGCCAAGGTCGCGCAGACACGGGTGGGTCGGCTGGACCGCGACGTGCTGGCTGCGACCGCGATCGCCGACGCCGACCGACGCTCAGCCGGAAGCGGCGGCCGCTTCAGCCGCTACGACGTGCGCGCCGGTACGCTCCGCGCCCTCGCCGCCTCCGGCCTCGTCACCGACCGTGCGCTGTTGGAGGAGATCGTTGAAGACATCACGACGCGCGCTCTGCATGCGCACGTGATCGACTTCCTCGAGGGCGAGACGAACGTGCCGGGGCATGTAAAGCATCTGATGTCACTGCCGACCGCGCAGGGCAAGCTCGACCTCGCGGCGCGCTTCGACCGGCTCAACGAACCGGGCCGCAACGTGCCCGTCGACGCGGTCGACCGGATCGCCACGGAGGAGCTCGAGGCCGGGACGGTGCTGGACCCCGGCCAGAGGCATGCGGCGGCCGCGGTCGCGGGCACCAGCCGACTGGTCACGGTTACCGGTCCAGCCGGCACGGGGAAGACCACGCTGCTCAAAGTCGCCGGTCGCGCCCTTCGCGATCAGCGACGGAACATCATCCTGGTCGCTCCGACCCGCAAAGCCGCCACCGTCGCGGGATCGGAGATCGGCACGGCCGCGTCCAGCCTGCACGCGCTGCTTGTCGACCACGGCTACCGCTTCACCGAGGATGCGACAGGACGGACCGTGTGGACTCGGCTACGCTCCGGCGACATCGACCCCACCACGAATGCCGCCTATCGAGGCCCGCGCCACTACCCGATGCAGCCCGGTGATCGGATCGTGGTCGATGAGGCCGGGATGGTCGATCTGCAGGCTGCGAATGCGCTGGCCCAGCTCGCCATCGATACCGGTGCCGGGATCGCGATGATCGGCGACCACCTCCAGGCTCTCCCGGTCGGGCACTCCGGGGCGATGGCAACCATGCAGCGCCGCTCCGGCGCTGTCGTCGAGTTGACCGCTGTGCATCGCTTCAAGGACCCGGACTACGCCGCCCTCAGCCTGCGGCTGCGCGATCCCGTCGATCTGAACGAAGCGGTAGCCGTCGCTCGCGAACTGGCCAACCGGCGGCAGCTCGAGACTGTCGGCAGCGAGCACGAGGCCCGCGAGCGGATGGTCGCCGCATGGTTGCACCACGCGGCCCGCCACGAGCGAATCGCGCTGGTGACAGCCACCAACGCCGAGGCACAGCAGATCAACGACCGCATCCAGCAAGAGCGACTCGATGCCGGCCAGCTCAATCCCGGACGGTTCGCAGTTGGGCAGCACGGCCAATACCTTCTGGTCGGCGACATCGTCCAGACCCGCCGCAACGACACCGACACCGGCGTCGACAACCGCGCCACCTGGACCATCGCCGACCTCCGCAAGGGTCGCATCGACCTTGCCTCGATCACCGATTCCGGCGATCGCCGCACTGTCACGCGCGAGTACGCCGCCGAGCACATGCACCTTGCCTACGCCTCCACGGTGCACGGGATCCAAGGCGAGACCGTGCACGCTTCGTACACCGGTCCCGGCGTTGACGCCGCCGGCCTCTACGTGGGGATGACGCGCGGCCGCATTGCCAACACCGCGCTCATTGTCGCCCGGGACCGGGAGGAGGCGATCGGGCAACTCGCAGACACCATGCTGCGCGGCAAGCTCGAAGTGACCCTCGATCACGCCCGCCGATCCGCGCGCAGCGAACTCG